>NZ_JACJEE010000029.1:0-59147 GCF_014163915.1 Pseudoalteromonas sp. SR41-8 | reverse complement strand
TCAACTATCAACTATCAACTATCAACTATCAACTATTACGGTTGGGTTGGGTTGATGTAGATAAGCTTTTTGTTGAGCCCGATGTGTGTTCAACACTGGCAAAAGAAGTATTCGATTCTACATTGATTTCGTTAATATTTGCAGATACACCTAAAGATAGAAAAGTATAATGTTTTCATTTTTTTTGATTCCTTTTAATAAATAAAATAATACACAATACATCTGACTATAAAATGCGAAATGATTATAAATCTTGTTTATTGCATTCTTATTAACTTACTTATGTACAGATAGTCAGTTTCATATTGCAAAAAAATAGCAACAGATGAATCAGTTGGATGTCAAAAACACCGGTCTTTTACAATGACGCACAATAATCATAACTATTAGAAATATGATTATTGACTCAAGATGAAAAAATTTTATGTTCTATGAGTAACACTGGTGTTGCCTCGATCACAGTGCTAGATTGTTCGTTCTAAAAATTAAATCTCACGCAATGAATTTTAATTTTTAACGTATTAGGTATTTCTTATGACTCAAACAGTGGAACAAACAATGAAAAAAGTAGGATTGGTCGGATGGCGGGGCATGGTTGGCTCAGTGTTATTAGAGCGTATGCAACAAGAAAATGATTTTGCTCATATCGACACCACTTTTTTTACCACCTCACAAACCGGTCAGCTTGGCCCTGATTTAGCGGGTCCTGCAAAACCATTACTTAATGCAATGGATTTTGAATCGCTGGCAAAAATGGATATTATTATCACCTGTCAAGGTGGTGACTACACTAAAGCTGTGTATCCACAATTACGTGAAGCAGGCTGGGACGGCTATTGGATTGATGCGGCATCAGCACTGCGTATGAGCGATGACAGTATTATTGTACTTGATCCGGTCAATAAAGATGTGATTGAACAAGGTCTTGAGCAAGGCGTAAAAACCTATGTGGGTGGTAACTGCACAGTGTCACTCATGTTATTAGCATTGGGTGGTTTATTTGAGCAAGACTTGATTGAGTGGGTAAGCCCAATGACTTATCAAGCTGCATCGGGTGCCGGTGCTCGCAATATGAAAGAGCTCATTGCGCAAATGGGCTCTATTCATGCAAGTGTGGCTGACAAGCTAGCTGATCCACAAGCCGCTATTTTAGAAATTGATAAACTAGTCACACAGCAAATAGCCTCAAGCGATTTACCGCAAGAGCAATTTGGTGTGCCGTTAGCAGGCAGTCTTATCCCATGGATTGATGTGCCAATGCCATCGGGTCAATCTAAAGAAGAATGGAAAGCGCAAGTTGAAGCGAACAAAATTTTAGGTTCATCTAAACAGCCTGTGCCTATTGACGGTTTATGTGTGCGCATTGGTGCAATGCGCTGTCATAGCCAAGCTATGACCATTAAACTACGTGAAGATATTAGCGTCGAGAAAATAGAACAGATTTTAGCCTCACACAATGAGTGGGTTAAAGTTATCCCTAATGAGCGTGATATCACTGCTACGGATTTAACCCCAGTTAAAGTAACTGGTACATTAAGTATTCCTGTAGGGCGTATTCGTAAGTTAGCAATGGGACCTAAATATATTAGTGCTTTTACCGTTGGCGATCAGTTATTATGGGGTGCTGCAGAGCCACTGCGTCGTATGCTACGCATTATTGTTGATAATAAACATTAGTTTATTAGCTGCCATTTATTACAGTTAATATGGAGGGCTGGCAATGTGCCAGCCCTTTTACTTTTAAACACACTTAGTTGCGCGTGAATAGCCAGCAAATATAGTACGATGTTAATTAACGATTAATGCGTTCAAGTGAGTCTGCTAATTGGTCAATTCGGGTCCGTGTTGCATCTACTAAATCACTGATCTGATCAGCTGATCCTGACGAACGACTTGCCAGCTCTCTAACTTCTGATGCGACTACGGCAAAACCTCGGCCAGCATCACCAGCACGAGCAGCTTCAATAGCGGCATTCAAAGCTAGTAGGTTTGTTTGTCCTGCAATACCAGAAATACTGCCAACAATGTCACCGATTTGATTACCCACTTTTAAGAGTTCTTGCATTGCCTGATGTGTTTCTTTTAGTGCAATTTGACGATCAGTAATATCTACACCAAACACTACGTAACGTGTTACTTGATCAGAAAAATCCTTCAATTCACAAACCTGTGCATCGAACGAACGTTGAACTTGTTGTTTATCTGTAAATTCAACGACCAAACTTAGTTGCTCGTCTTGATTGATAGTTGTGCTCTGCTGCTTTTGAAGTTGTTGCCATATGGTATTCGCTGCTACTTTTGCTGCCTCGTTACTGCCCACTTTTTCAAGGAACAGTTTATTCATATTCACGAGCTCACCTGTAGGCTGAAATTCAACAACCATTAACGACCCATTAATGAGGGCTAATCGATCAAGAGAGTCTTTGGCTGATTGTTTAGTTACAGTAATGTCAGCTTGCACAGAGACATAACGATGTACTTTTCCTTGTTCGTTAAATACAGGATTAATTGACATAGCAATCCAATATGGTTTGCCTTGTTTATTATAATTTAATATCTCTTCATAAAAGGGCTGCTTTTGGCTAAGCTTATTGCGAATATTTGCAATGGTTTGGGGATCGGTGTCATTGCCCTGCAAGAATTTACCAGGTATTTTCCCTTTCACTTCATCGAGTTGGTAACCTGTCATTGTTTGAAAACCATTATTTACATAAAGAATTTCACCTTGTTCATTGGTGATAACAACGGCGTTACTGGTCTCATTAGCCACTAGCGATAACATTTCAACTTCTTCGCGTTTCGATACTTCATCGGTGACATCTTTTACAAACGCAGTATATAAAATCTCATCGCCGACAACGACTTTAGCTAAAGTAATTAAGCCCCAGCGAATAGTCTTTTCGCGAGTATGAATTGGTAATTCTATTGGCTTACCAATTAGCCGATTAACCCCGGTATCACGGTTACGATTGACGTAACTGTCGTGTTTGCTGCGGTGCTCTGGTGCTACCAACATTTTAATATTTTGACCGATCATTTCCTCACGGCTATAGCCCCATATTTTCTCAGCCGCGGGATTAGCAAAAATGATCAAGTTTTGACTGTCGATAGTTATTACACCATCGTGAGCTTGCTCTAGAACTTGTTCAGTCATTGAGCGCTCATCACGCTCTTTACTGCAATCGCGGGCAAACGCTGTGTAGTAAAGCTTTTTGCCCATTTTTACTTGAGATAAAGTTATATTGATCCAGGTTGTTGAACCATCTTTACGCTCTATTTGCAGTTCAACGGCAGAGCCAACAATCCGATCTTCGTTAGTTGCACGGTGGCGATTTACATAACTATCATGGTTTTTTTGATGAACTTTTGGTACTAACATACGAACATTTTTACCAAGTACTTCTTCAGCTTTATATCCCCAGAGTGTCTCGGCAGCATGGTTGATGTATACAACGTCATTATTATCATTAATGGTTATAACTGCGATTACAGTTTGGTCCATTGAACGTTTAGACAAATCATTATTTTTGAAAAACATGAAAAACCTTTTCATTTTAGTGTATTAACACACCAGTTTGCAGATGCTATTAGGCGTATTCAGGCTGTTTATTAGCAGTGTGTATTCGCTTTCTAAGAGCGATGAAATATTAGATAAGAGAAAGAGAAGTTAAGTAGCAGGGTTAGCCATATAACGAGCGTAATTCATTTGAAAATAAAATTAGTTATAAAATACATTACTCAGATAGTAGATACATCCTAAACAAGCTTTACAAACATTAGTCTGAGTTATTTAGCGTAACTCCTACCCGTCGAACGTTCTGAATGAACTATTGGATCAGTCGCAGCTATAATTATTTTCAGCAATAGGGTGACATCAAGAGGACAAGAGGATGAAATTCTAAACACTCATTGAATTATAGACCCTTGATTGATATATAGCTAACTTTCTCGAAAACGCAGTAATTAAACTCGCCATTAGCATTGTTTTTATTGTTGTCTTACCTCGCTTTAGTTTTGTTACGGTTTAATTAGCTTGATAGTTTCTTGCTGAATACTCAACAGCTTACTATATTTATGAGAGTATTTATTTGGCCTTCTGTTATGAATATATCAAAAAAGTTAAAACTATCTTTTGCCTCAGCTATCGCCTTACCTCTTTTTATTATTGCGGCGCTAGTGATCACGCAAACAAGAGACCAAGCGCTTGATAACTTTGCGCAAATGAGCGAAAGAGAAGCACGGCAAATAGATAATGGTATTGCTATGTTTTTTTCTGAAATAGAAAAAAATGTTGATTATCTAGCTTCACATCAAATGGTCTTAGCTGCTAAACAAGATGTCAAAGCTCATGTTGACACAAATAATCCAGTGATGCTGAAACATCTCCAAGGCAGCAGTGTTGAGCGTGCCGCATTTCAACAGTTTGATCACTTCGGCCAAACTCACCCTGGGCTTGCTTATATTTATATGGGTAATGAACAAGGTGGTTATATTCAGTGGCCAGCGGGAGAAGTTAATGCTAATTATGACCCACGATCTCGACCTTGGTATTTAACAGGTAAATCTGCAAGTGGTAAAACGGTTCGCACTAGTGCTTATTATTGGGCAGCTGACGATATGGTTATTGTCTCTACCGTAAAAGCAATAAAAGATAATGGACAAATTATCGGTGTACAGGGAATGGATGTTTCTTTGCAAGGACTGACAGAAATTATTGCTAATATTAAGCTGGGTGAAACCGGTTACTTAATGTTGATTGAAGATACGGGAAATATACTTGTTGATGTTAAAAATGAAGATTTTCGTTTTAAACGTTTGGCAGATATTGCGGATGGTAAATACAAACAGTTAGCTGCAAATACACAAGGTCAGTTTGAAATTGTCATCAATAACAAAGATTTTATTGCCAATATATATACTTCAGCTAAGTTAGGCTGGAAATTTATTGGCTTAGTTGAAAAGTCAGAGGTGATGAGCGCCGCAAACACCATGACCGTTACAATTTTAATTATTAGTGCGGTGCTAATTATTGTATTCATTTTAATCGCAAGTTATATCTCAAAAGTAATTTCTTCACCTATAGTTGAAGTCAGTGATGGCCTGGCTGAAATTGCGCAAGGCGGTGGTGACCTAACTCGACGGCTCACGATAAAAACTAAAGATGAGACGGCAAAGCTTGCCAATAGTTTTAACCTATTTTTAAACTTGATTGCTGATTTAGTAAGACAAATCAACGAGTGTGCATTAGATGTAAGCGGTACATCAGAGCAAACTTCTACACAAGCATCGCAATTAACTCGTTCTACCTCCCAACAACAACAAGCACTGGAAATGGCGGCAACTGCAATTAATCAAATGGCTGCGACAGCCAACGAAGTAGCTTCAAGTTGTGCTAATGCGGCAGATCTGGCTATGCAAACGCAACAGGCATCAGAGATAGGTCAAACAGTGATCACAGAGACCGTTCAAAGCGTGGTTGTTTTGAGCGAAGTGATAAGTAAAGCAACGGATGATATATCGCAACTTGACACTGAAAGTGAAAATATCATGTCAATTTTAGGCGTTATAAGAGGCATTGCTGAGCAAACTAATTTGCTTGCTTTAAATGCTGCAATAGAAGCTGCTAGAGCGGGGGATCATGGTCGTGGTTTTGCTGTCGTTGCAGATGAAGTACGTGCATTGTCGAAACGTACGTCTGAATCCACTGAAGAGATTGCTACGCAATTAGACAAATTACGTAGCATGTCTGGCCAAGTCACTACTGAAATGAAACGCAGTTTAGACAGCACTAATAAAACGGTTGAACTATCCCATGCTGCACAGCTGCAATTTACGGAAATAACAGCGTCTATTGTTAATATTAGTGACTTAAATACGCAGATAGCAACCGCTGCAGAAGAGCAGCAGCATGTCGCTGAAGATATAAATCGCAATGTTATAGAAATCAAAAATGCGGCTGATGATGTTAGTGAAATTGCTGCCAATACCAGTAATAATGGCGATAAATTAAAAACCTTATCACACGTTCTTACTGATCTAGTTGGAAAATTTAAAGTGTAGTAATAACAGTGGCTAAGAATAAAATACAAGCTGACAATACCGCTCATTAGTCTTCAATGCGAATACTCCAGTCAGCTTAATAGCCGATTCTATTTTTTTCCGGTATTAACTTGTTGGTATTTTTTGCGGATTAAAATTCAAACCTTGTTGTTTTATGTGCTCGTTATAGTGGGAGGCAGATAATGGTTTTGAGAAATAAAAGCCTTGAAATTCTTTACACCCCATATTTGCCATAATTTCAACTTGTTGTTGTGTTTCAACTCCCTCAGATACGCATTTTATACCTAGCTCATCACACATGACGTGAATTGCTTTTACTAAGCTCTTTTGCCTTGTAGAGCTTGTAACTTGACTTATTAGCGAGCGATCAAGTTTTAGCTTATTTATTGGATATTCGGCTAAGCGGGCAATATTTGAATAGCCCACGCCAAAGTCATCAACAGAAATTGTGAATCCCCATGATTGTAGGCTCTGCATCAGTGCCAAGGAATATTCTTGGTTCGCTTCTAATGACGTTTCGGTGAGTTCTAATTCAATTTGACTTGGTTTGACATTAAAGTCCGCTAAATATTTTACTAATTTTGACATGAAATCGCTTTGGCCAAAATCAAGCAATGATATATTTATTGCTACTGGCACTAATGGGACTTTGTCTTTGGTCCACGTTGCAATTTGAGTACAGACCTTTTGAATTATTAGATCTGTGAGCCGGCTGATCATCCGGTATTCCTCTGCGATAGGAATAAACACCGCAGGTGATACAACACCAAGAGTTTTACTGTTCCAGCGTGCTAATGCTTCAAGTCCAATGCACTTGCCGTCATGTGTTACTTTAGGTTGATAGTGTAACTCTAACTCGGCGTTATGAAGTGCTTCGTCTAATAACATTGATATTTCATGTTTTTCTAAAAATGCTTGTGAGCGTTTTTCATCATAACCATTAATAGGGCGATGATTATCAGCAAGTTTTAATGCCTCTATTGCGTTATTCAATACAGTAGCACTGCTTTTTCCTTGTCTTGGAAAGTTAGAAAAACCAAATAAAAACGACTGTTGGTATTTTCTGCCCCGCATTATATAAGGTTCATCAAGCGCATGTTTAACTTCGTTTAAAAGCTTATGCTCTATTTTGTTAGCTGAGCTTGTAGTTATTATAAATGCTAATTTATTATTACCTACATGAGCGCACAGAACGAGGTCTTCATTAGAGTCTTTTAAGCGCTTATAAGCTGATACTAAATGTGCTTTTGCATCAGCTTTACTGTATTTGAGATTTAAATATTCATTATTCGCGCTCTGGGTGACCACAATATAGAAATCACCTTGGTACTTTGCTGCAAATCTTTCACACTGAAGCTCAAACCATTCTCTATTGGGAAGGTGTGTTTGACCATCGCTGTAACGTAAACGTTTGTTTTCTTGCTCCATTGCTAATAAGTTTTGTTTTATTTGATGTTGTTCAGTGCAGTCATCAAAGCGCAGCACACAATAATCAGAGTCAGTAACTTGCTGGTAATGTACAGTTTTATAGGTGTTTTTATATTTAAATACTCGGTTCTTTTGTGGGTTAGCTGCAATCACAAGATTAGGTAATAATTTATCGAGTTTAACGGTGCTGTTTTTAACTGTTGCTTTGAAATCAAATAACATTTTCGCTTGACTGTTAAAATCTATAACGGTGTTTTCACTATCGATAATTATTTTTGCAATACTTGATTCAGTAAAAAATGTTCTATAAAGCTCATTTTTTGCTGCTAGATGACTATTTGATTCTGCCATGGTTTGATTTAAACGTTTAGCTGCAACTATGGTGCGTGCAACCGCAAGCGGAATACAGATATTAAAGATTAAGAATAATAATCCTGATATATACCAGTCTGAATTTGGTAGTTGCGTATTTATGGAGGTAAGAGATGAAATATCAATGTTGTATATTATAAAATAAAAAGGCACGATATTTAGAATCGCATAACTTAGCGCGGTTCTCACACCTAATAGCATCAACGCAATGATAGGACAGGCATACATATACATAGAGCCTATTTTTGCAAGGTTGATATCTGTTAAAAAGAGATTAATTGAGATTGTTGCAGCAACAATACTGAGTAGCAGCGCATGGGCACATAAAGTAAAGCATTTACGGCTAGCTAGAAGTAAGATGGCCATTGTGGCAAAAAAGCTCGCGCAAAGCACAATTACATGGATTAAGTTGAACTCAATTGCGGCGTTTAAAGTATCGCAAAGCACTGCAAAACATAGAATAACACCAGCTGCTAAAATAATGCGTAATGCACTGATACGCCAGTTAGGTATTCTAACATTTGAATTAACGTGATCTGATAATAAAAAGTATCTTCTGAAGTAATGCATTATAATTGGTGTAAATTTATCATATTTTTATTAGACCATTGATAAATAGCTAAAAGCAATAATTTATTAGTTTTAGATTTTACACTAGGAATAAATGCTTGGTTTATCGGCTGGCTACAGATGAACTTAGTTATAATTGCAGTAGCACCTAAGCTTTTATATTCTTAGGTGCTAGTTTATCAATACTTAGTTTTTGGGTTTTAACAGTGTTTTTAGTTCTGCTATTTGTGCCTTTAGCTCATTGATTTGTCCTTGGGTTGCCGGCAATGAATCTACATCGGCTTGCTCTTCCCGGGCATTACGATGTTCCTGTGACATAACTTCTAAAATAGCGCCTACCATCATGTTTAAAAATACGAAAGCGGTTAAGAATATAAAGGTAAGGTAGTAAATCCAACTCAACTTATAGACAGCCATGGTTTCGTACATGACGTCGGTCCAATCTTCAAAGGTTGCTATTCTGAACAGAGTTAACATTGAAATTGATACGTCTCCCCATAGGACTGGGTTTATATCAGAAAATAACATGCTACCAGTTGCGGCATAAATATAGAAAATAACAAACATTAATAGTGCAATGTAGCCCATTTGCGGTATGGCTTTTAATAATGAATTAACCAACAAACGCAGTTCTGGCACCATAGAGACTAAACGTAGTACACGGAATATTCGTAATAAACGGGCTATAAAAATGGTCGAACCTGCAGCTGGGTATAAACTGCCAATAACGATTATAAAGTCAAAAATATTCCAGCCTTTGCTAAAAAAGGCTTTTAAGCCTTTACTTGCAACATAGCGGATAATTAGTTCTATTAAGAAAAACACCGTGATGCCAACGTCCATCCAATGTAAAGCAAATTCAACAGTGGGGTGTAACGAATAAGTGTGTGCACCAACAGTGAGCGCTGATACGACAATAACGGCGATAACAAATGATTGAAATAGTTTACTTTTATCGATACGCTGGAACAGCTCTTGTAACTGCGACAACATCATAATTAGCCCTTAACGGTTATAGATATAAAACGTTTGCAATATACAGCAAAATCGTCACGGATGAATTACTTTTCCAGTTTAAAATGTAAGGAATTTTTAATGCTTTTCAATAGGCTAAAATGGGTTGTAAGTGCCTTCGCGGTTCTGTTTTTAACCGCTTGTAGTACTGATGCCCGCTATCACGAAGTTCAAGCTGCTCGCTTAGGCGAATGTAGTCATATGGCAGATAAAGAATACCATCAATGTATAAAGCGCCAAGAAGACGGTTACAAAGAATTTAAACAGCAGCAAGATATAGTCCCAGAGAACGACTTAAGCCAAGAGCACACCACTAAAAATGACTAAAACGCAAAAGCAGCTCGATAAATTATTGCGCGCTACTTTAACTGGCGCATGCGAGCAGATCAAAGATCATCTAACAGACTTTAGTTGGTTAACTCATCATATAGATTTAAAAAAACCAGCTACATCACTTAAAGTCAGATGTTATTTTATTGATGCTCTTGCACTTGA
Organism: Pseudoalteromonas sp. SR41-8; assembly: GCF_014163915.1. Classification (NCBI taxonomy): domain Bacteria; kingdom Pseudomonadati; phylum Pseudomonadota; class Gammaproteobacteria; order Alteromonadales; family Pseudoalteromonadaceae; genus Pseudoalteromonas; species Pseudoalteromonas sp. SR41-8. The sequence continues at coordinate 49,208 of NZ_JACJEE010000029.1, read as the reverse complement.
GCAGGCAAAACAAAAGCAACAGCTAGCGTTAGTCGAAAGTATTATAGTAACAGAGCTGGCTGTTATTAACTTAACCCCTCAAGAGGTTCTGTTTTTAGCTGATTAAATTTAAGGAAAATCGATGTGTCTAATGTAATCAATAATCAAAATCCAGACTGATTGTTTATTGCACAAGCAAAGCTCAGGTTAACTATCAGAGCGTGAAAACACAACGATTACGGTGCTTTAGTTTGGTATCAAGATGACATACAGCTATAATCCAACAAAATAGTAAAAGAGATCCATTATGGCAGTTCCTACTCGTTCACAAATCACCCCTGGCACCGAAGTTAATATCGTTTTAAAACAAGATCAGCGTAGCGGCACATTAACGCAAGGTGTTGTTGAGCGCCTTTTGACTAAATCACCCAATCATCCGCATGGTATTAAAGTGCGCTTAGAGGATGGTCAAGTAGGGCGAGTGAAAGAGATTTTGTCATGAGTGCACTTACTTTAAGCGAATTCTGGCAATTAGTTACCGTTGCAGATAGAACCGCAGAGCCAGAATCAGTCAGTGAACGTTTAAAAGGTTTACTTACAGATTTAAGCGATGCACAGCTCATTGAATTTGATAAGCAATTTAGCATTTGTATGCGCCAAAGTTATACTTGGGAGCTATTCGGTGCTGCGTTTGTAATGGCCGGTTGCAATGATGAATACGGTTTCTCAGAATTTCGTTGTTGGTTAATTTCTCGTGGTGAAGCAGCTTTTAATGCTGCGCTTGAAAATGCTGATTCTTTGGCTGATTGCACTCCTGTTTATCATTTAAACGAGCAGCCTTATCCTTACTTAGATGAGTATGACTTGATCGCTGGTTTATTATATGAACAGCGTAATGAAGACGAATTACCCTTTGCTCCTTCAGGCCTTGATCAACCCAAAGGTAAGCGCTTTAAAGATAAGCCTAAATTTTTAAAGTTGGCATATCCGCAACTATTTGCTAAATATTGGCAGTAACATAATATTAAAAACCAACCATGACTCAGTATACTGGCTGGTTTTTATTTTAATCACCGTAGCTATGCTATGCTGAGTATATAAATCAATAAATGTCAGGTATTTAATGCGCTATCGTAAAGTATTACTGTGTTTAGTGTCGGTTTTTTTAAGTACAGTTGTCAGTGCTAAAACTGAGCTGCCAAGTAATAAGAGTCAGTTTATTAGTTTATTCAATACTAAGGTTGGTAGTTATCAATTGGTATCAGGTGAGGCTAAAATGTGTGCTGGTGGACAGTTAACATGGCTTGATGCAAATGAGCCTGATCTTGGCTTTAAGCTCGGTGATAAAATTATTTTTAATAACTTACACCATGGCACACAAACGAATAAAGTCGCTAACTTTTGTTTGGTCACTACTAAGTATAAATACACCACGCAAAGCATTACCATGTCACTACGCCATACTCGCTGTGAAAACGAGACAGATAATTTAGACACTAGCCAAACGCTGCGTTTTATTTCGCCTACAACGCTTGCGTACAGTGTAGAGAGAAGTAATGTTCGTTGTCAGTTTGAACTACAACTTTAAATTTAACGATAATGTGAGTTTTTTATAAATCACAACTTATTTTCGGTAAATGCTGCCAACGCGTTGTGTACTGAGGCGATAAAAATGCACGCTTCATATGCCATGCTTGGCTTAGTTGCTGACTTGCCAGAGTTAGCGTGTCGTAGCCGTATCGCTTATTAATTGAATCTAAACACTCCATTAGTTTTATGTTGTCTTGGCTAGGAGCAAATAGGTCGGGTTGTTGAAACTGTTGTGAACTAAGCTCGAGTGCACCCACACCACATTTATAAAAACGGACGTTGTATTGATATAGCTGCGTAAATATTTCGCTAATTGCTTTAGCAAATACACGGCTATCTGCGCTAGATACGGGTAACTCATACACTAATGATTTTTTATAGTAATGTGACTCATGGGGCGAGCTTGCCACAAATAGTAACAGGCGTTTAGTTAAGGAGCGTTGCTGACGTAGTTTGCGAGCGACAATAATACTGTGATTGATCAACGCTGTTTTTAATGCAACCGGATCAGTTAAACGTTCACCAAAACTACGGGTCGAAAAAATTTCACGCTTATCTTGGCGTACATCATCCCAATTTAAACACACAATGCCATTTAGCTCATTAACTGTACGCTCAAGCACTACGCTAAATAAACGTTTCATACGTTTTGGTGTTTGTTTGGCTAAATCAAGCGCGCTGTTAATGTTAAGTAGTTTGAGTTTTTTAGCTAAACGTTTGCCAACGCCCCATACATCAGCTACATCCATCGCGGCTAAAATATGTTGTCGTGCTTGTTCGCTATCAATCACTGCAATCCCATTAAAACCGTTGAGCTTTTTAGCAGCATGATTTGCGGCTTTAGCAAGGGTTGGTGTAGGGCCAAAGCCAACTCCAACAGGGAGTTTTGTTTCGCGCCAAACTGTGCGACGAATTAACTGGCCATACTGATGCCAGTCATTAATGAGTGGGGTAAAGCCGTTAAACTGCAAAAATGCTTCATCAATCGAATATACATGTTGGGTGTCGCAAAAACGGCTGATCACATTCATCATTTTATCGCTTAGATCCGCGTACAACTCATAATTAGATGAGCGAATAACCACCTTATGTTTGGCCAGTAAATGTTTAACTTTAAAGTAGGGCTGAAACTTAGGGATATTTAAGCGCCGCGCGATAGGACATATCGCACAAATGCAGCCATCGTTATTGGTTAATACTACAACAGGTTTTGAACGGATCGCTGGATCAAATACTTTTTCAGCGCTGGCGTAAAACGCCACTGCATCCACTAAGCAATACATTGGCGCAGCTCTGCACTAGAGCGATGTAATCGAATCGAACGAGTAACCACACCTTCTAATTGAAATTCATCACTATCAGTCAGTTGCACTGGGGGATATAAGTCCGATGCAGAGAGTAGCCGTGCATTAGTTTTATCTAATAATTTACAAACAAATAAACCATTTAAGTTAGCTACAATGACATCACCATTTTTAGCTTCTTCGGCGCGATCAACCAATAATAAATCGCCGTCAAAAATACCGACCTCTTGCATTGAGCAGCCGGATGCCACACCAATAAACGTCGCATCGGGGTGTTTGATCAATAGCTGATCCAGTGATAAACCAAGTTCTTTATACTGAGCGGCAGGTGATTCAAACCCGCATACGCCCGCTTCGATATAAATAGGAATAACAAACATAAATAATTAACCAAACACATATACTGTATAAGTGTACAGTATATGTGTTTTAGTTAACTTATGCCAAGTAATGAAGTTGCGATCACTGCATATTTTTAATCATTTTTTGAGCAGTATCTAAAAAGTCATTGATTTGTTGAGAGTTTAAGTTTTTGCACATTTGCTCATTAACATGCTGTTCGGCGTTTAATAGTTTGTCATAAAGAGCATGACCTTCAGAGGTAAACGATAAGATAAAGCAACGCTTATCGTGCTCACTGGCATCTTTGTCAATCAGCTTTAATGTAATTAGTTCTTTAACTAAGCGTGCAATTTGCGCTTTATCGCGCTGGGTTTGATTCACAATATCGTTAGCAGTGCAGTGAGTTGTCGCTGCAATAATATGTAGGCAACGCACATGCATTGCGTTTAACCCAAGCTCACCTGCATTAATAGCTTCTCGTATGGTAACGCGATAATTTTGCATTAAAGCAAATAATGTATTGGCCAATGAAGAGTTCATAATAAATCCATAATGGTTGACAAAGTCAATTAAATTGCTATAGTTGATTTTATCAACCAATGGGGCGTTGTGCAATTAAACACGTAAATAAACCTTCTGAGGAGATCAAAATGAGTAGAAAAGTACGTCGTGCAACCGTAATAAGCACAACAGCGATAGCCCCGCATTTAAAGCGTCTGGTTGTTGGCTCAGATGAGTTTCATGATTTTCCTGCGGATCAACAAGGTGCGTACGTAAAAGTACTATTACCACATGCTGGACAAGATGAGGTTGAAATTGACCTCAAAGCAGGTGAACCTGCACCTAAGCGCTCATATACAATCAGAGCTATAGATACTATTAACCATACAATTACGCTTGATTTTGTCGTCAATCAGCATCGTGGTATCGCAACTGATTGGGCTAAACAAGCAAAGCCTGGTGATAAACTCGCAATTGCAGGCCCTGGCCCTAAAAAGCTTGATGATTTTAGTCAGTCGCAGTATTTGATGATTGCTGATTTAACCTCAGTTAATGCTATTAACGGGTATTTACAGCAACTACCTGCAACAGCTGATGTTGATGTGATCATTCATGTTGCTGACGCGCAGGATGTTATCGAGCTCGATACAATCAAAGCACACAGCAAACACACTATAAATTGGTTAATTACAATGCAGCCGCAAATAGATGTGGTTGATCAGGCTTCAGTGCTATTGAATCAATATACGCAAAAACCATTGATTTTCATGGCGCTAGAAGCTGCTATTGTGCGCACCATTAAAGATTTAGCGATTGATAAATATGCAATACCGCGTGAGAAGATTGTCTGCTCAGCGTATTGGAAGCAAGGTGTTGATGCAGATGGCAAGCTAACGGTTTAATCACATTATTAGCAGCAAGTAAGGGAATTAGAGTGCATACCCATGAGAGGAAGTTTACTTAAACAAAATAAGCGTCTCACAGCACTTACTTTAGAATAAGTAAACTTAGGTATGCACTCAGGTTCGGTGTCGAGACGTTAAAGAGTCTTAACTAATCGATTTAAGTATTTAACCATTCTAGCGGGCTAAATAAAGCGCTCACTGTATTAGTAGTTTTTGATGTAGAGCAAGAAAAAATAGCTAAGCCTTTATTGTGTGTTTGATTGTAGCAATGTCTATCTCGACAATTGCTCCACGCTTTTGGATCACTTGGGCGGCCAGTAAATTACCCGCTTGTGCACATTGTTTTATAGGTTGCTCTGTTAACCACTGGGCTAAAAAGCCGGCGTTAAATGAGTCACCTGCGGCGGTAGTGTCGATCACTTTTTCTACAGCGACAGTATTAAACAGCTCGACTGAAATTGAATTATCAAGGTGTTTTTTACTGTATTGGCAGCCATCTGCGCCGAGTTTTACAACGACCTCGTGAGCGCCTTGTTGGTGCAAACGCTCGGTACATTGCGCAACATTACTATCTCCCCATAATTGTGCTTCATCGTCAAAGGTCACTAATGCTAAATCGGCTAGTGCGTATGCTTTATTATTGGCAAGGTGGCAGTGCATTTTGCTTGACCATAATGCAGGGCGATAGTTGCTATCATAAATAATTTTTATCCCTTGCTGTTTTAGTAACGCTAAATGGCTGAGTAAAGTATGGCAATCTTGCTCTGCTAAAATTGCCAGCGAGATCCCCGATAAATAAATAGCATCAACTTCGGCAAGGCTGGTTAGTACTTTTTTAAAATCAGTATGTTGCAATAAATATTTAGCGGCTGAGTCGCTACGCCAATACTGAAAAGTACGCTCCCCTGACACATCGTTTTGAATCATATACAAACCCGGTTGTTTGTTATGACTGAGCAGCACATTGTCAGTATTAATATGGTGAGCTTGCCATTTTTCAATCAGTGCACGACTTAGTGGATCAGTGCCCATGGCACTGACGTAATTGACGTTTACTTCATTGCCTGCGAGTTTTTTTAAGTAAATGGCGGTATTCATGCTGTCGCCGCCATAATTTTGTTGCATAGCAGTAAATGGTTGGCCGCTAAGCTCAACCATACATTCGCCAATAATTGCGATGGACTTAGGTGTCATTTATAACGTCACTCCTTTTTTCCAAATAGCGACTTCACGAATGTCGTTTATTTCATTGCAAGTTGGTTGGCCGTTTACGATGTTGACTAGCAGTTCAACAAACTCCCCGTGGACTTGCTCCATTGAGACATCGTTAATTAAAACGCCAGCGTCAAAATCTATCCAGCGTTTTTTCTTATTGGCAAGTTCTGAATTAGTAGCAATTTTTAACGTTGGCACAAATCCACCATAAGGCGTACCGCGGCCAGTGGTAAATAACACCATATGACAACCTGCAGCACCGAGCGCGCTGGTGGCAATCGGGTCGTTACCTGGCGCATCCAAGAGGTTTAACCCTGGCACTTGTAAGCGCTCGCCATAATGTAATACCGCTTGTACTTTGCTGGTGCCAGCTTTTTGCGTACAACCCAGTGATTTATCTTCTAAGGTGGTGATACCGCCTTTTTTATTGCCCGGTGATGGATTTTCATAAATAGGTTGATTATGCGCTTTGTAATAACCTTTAAAGTTATTCACCATGCTAACCAATTTATTAAAGGTCTCTTCGTCTTTACAACGCGACATCAACAAAGTTTCAGCACCAAACATTTCAGGTACTTCGGTCAGTACTGTGGTACCCCCTTGGGCAATTAGATAATCAGAAAAATAACCTAACATGGGGTTAGCTGTGATCCCCGATAGGCCGTCACTGCCACCACATTCAAGGCCAAATTTCACCTCTGATAATGTGCCTGGCTGGCGTTTATCTTGTTTTACTTGCGCATATATTTGTTCAAGTAAAGCCACGCCTTCTTCAATTTCATCGTCAGCTTGTTGGGTGATCAAAAATTTAATTCGGCTGTCATCGTAATTACCTAAACCATCACGAAAAGCTGGTAATTGGTTGTTTTCACAGCCTAAGCCAACGACTAAAGCACCACCTGCATTAGGGTGCAGTGCCATGTTTTGTAGGAGTATCCGTGTTGTGTCTAAATCATCGCCTAGCTGAGAGCAGCCAAATTGGTGAGGAAACGCATAAATGCCATCTATCTCTAACTGCGGGTTACGTTGTTTAAACTCTTTGATCATTTGATTGATCATGCCATTAACGCAGCCAACCGTAGGGATCAGCCAGATTTCATTACGAATGCCAATTTCACCGTTTTGTCTACGATAAATATTTACTTCAGGCGAAGGGGTCGCTTCACTTTGCTCAATAAACTCAGGAATATACTGATAATCCAGTTCATCATTGAGGGTGGTTTTAACGCAATGGGTATGCACCCAACCGCCTTTTTGAATATTCTCTAGGGCAAAGCCAATGGGGGCACCGTATTTAATAACATTCTCTTGTTTATTAATATCACGCAGCGCCACTTTATGGCCTTTATCAATGTTCTCATTGACTAAGATCTCTTCGCCATCAACGGGCAATATTTCACCAGCGGTGATATTACGCATTGCAATGGCAACATCATCAGTTGGGTGTAGTTTAATTAATGGTTTCATATTATTGGCCTAACTGGTTAGTAAGCGTAGTAGCTACACCTTCAGTGAGCATATTACGTAGGTGAGATGTAACGGTGGCAGTTAATTCAGGAAGTTCATTTAAATCACTTTCCCAATGCCATTGTGCCCCTAGTACTTGTTCAACAAGCGTGTTTAAGGATAGGGTGTTGTTATCAAAGTCATGCCACAGGGTATTAAATAGTTCTAGCCATTGTGGTGCATCGCTCAATTCAATTTGCTGCTCATTACGTAGGCCTTTATACATCAAAATTTGCCCTGCAATAGCCAATGCCATCATATTCGGTACGGCGTTATTTGTTTTCACATAGGTGTGCAACTGCGGCAAAATACGGGTCTTAAATTTAGTCATACTGTTGAGTGAAATAGCCAGTAATAAATGGCAAATATACGGATTTCTAAAGCGGTTCAGTACATCATTGGCAAAGCGCTTTAATTCATCTTCAGGTAAATCAAGAGTGGGAATAATTTCAGCAAAGATTAATTGTGTTAGGTATTTTTCAAACAAAGGATCGGCCAGCGCATCGCCCACAGAATCAATGTTCGCCATGTAAGCTAGTGGCACTAAGGCCGTATGAGCACCATTTAAAATACCGACTTTTTGTTGTTTGTAAGGTGAAATATCATCAACAATTTTTATATTTAGGTCGCTGTTTTGTAAGCATAGTAATTCTGCTAGATGCTGCGGTCCTTGAATAACAAACAAGTGAAAGTACTCAGCGGTTACCATAAAGTTATCTAAATAACCTAACGATTCTTGTAGTTGTTGATGCTCATCACGGGGGAAGCCTGTAACAATACGGTCAACTAAGCTTGAGCAAAAGTGGTTAGCTTCATTCAACCAGGTTGAAAACGCCTCAGGTAATTGCCAAAGTTGGCAGTATTGAAATACTATTTCTTTGAGTTTTTCGCCGTTGTAGTCAATTAACTCACAAGGGATGATCACCATGCCGCTGTCAGCTGAGCCATTAAAGTGATTAAAGCGATGGAACAGCCACTGCGTTAATTTAGCTGGGAATGCTTTAGCGGGTGCGTTATCGAGTTTATCAGTATCAATATATTCAATACCAGCTTCAGTGGTATTTGAAAAAATAATTTTCAGATCCGGATTCTCAGCTAATGCCATATAACGCGGAAAATCTTTATAGACAGGAATTTCTTCATTGATTGAACTAATAATACGGTGATCGGCAACTGTTTCACCTTGCTCGTTTAAGCCACGAATAATAGTGGTATACAAACCGTCTTGAACATTAAGTAAAGGAATTGCGTCATAATCAATAGGGCGGATCACCGCAACGCCGGCGTTTAGATCACTCGTTTCGTTGAGTTTATCAATTTGCCAATCGATAAAGGCACGCAAGAAATTCCCCTCACCGTATTGCATTATTTTTGTTGGGTATTTGTTTTTATTAAAGTTTTTTCTATTCAGTGCTTGCATAATATGAACCTATAAACGTTATATGGGCTGATTGATTTTTACATCTTAGCCACATTTGCCACCGGTGGCAAATAATATTTGACAAACTGCCACCGGTAGCGAAGAATGGGTGTTAACAAGTTTAGTTAATTCAATTTACATTGAGTTAGTAATTACGTAATAAATACTTTATACAGGAATTTTAAATGACAGCCACCTTGTTTGATCTAACTTCAAAAACAGCACTCGTCACCGGTGCAAGCCGCGGACTGGGTCAACAAATTGCACTGGGTTTAGCAGCTGCTGGTGCAAAGGTTATTTGCAGTAGTAGTAAAGAGCATGGCTGCCAAGCAACGTGTAAGATGATCAAAGACCGTAGCGGTGTAGCTTTTGATTATGCTGCTGATTTAAGTAATGCAGACTCAGTTAACGCATTAGCAAACAAAGCGTTAACTGAACATGGCGGGATTGATATTTTGGTCAATGTTGGCGGCACTATATTTCGCAGCCCTGCGGTGGATTACCCGTATGAGCAATGGCAGAATGTTATGAAAGTAAACCTTGATGCCAGTTTTTTATTGGCCCAAGCGGTTGCGCCAAACATGATCAAACAAGGGTTTGGCAAAATAATTAATATTGCCTCAATGCTGTCATACAGCGGCGGTATGACAGTCCCAGCATATACCGCGAGCAAACATGCGGTAGCGGGTCTTACCAAAGCGCTGGCAAACGAATGGGCGCAACACAATATTCAGGTTAATGCTATTGCGCCAGGTTATTTTAGAACCGATAACACCCAAGCATTACAAGATGATGCCGCCCGTAATAGTGAAATTGAAAAGCGTATCCCTGCGGGGCGTTGGGGTGAAGCAGAAGACTTAATTGGTTCAGCCATATTTTTATCATCAACAGCCAGTGACTATGTCAATGGCCATATTCTCGCGGTTGATGGTGGCTGGTTAGCACGATAATTTTTAATTTTAGGTAGCATGTTATGAGCACACAAATAGAGTCACGTTATGCCGTTGGTCCAAATGAAGTTAAAGGCTATGACACCCAACAGTTAAGAGATGAGTTTTTGGTCGACAAACTCATGCAAGAGAACACCATTTATTGGTTATACACTCACTACGAGCGTTTTATGGTGGGCAGTGCGGTGCCAACCAGCGCACCGCTTAGGTTAGAAACGGTAGACAACTTAAAAGCAGCAAACTTTTTAACGGGTAGAGAGCTTGGTGTGATCAATGTTGGCGGCAGCGGCACGGTGACTGCTGATGGAGAAGATTTTCAGCTTGGCTATAAAGATGCCTTGTATTTAGGTAAAGATACCAATGAGGTGCTGTTTACTAGTCATGACAGTGGCAATCCGGCAAAATTTTATCTTAATTCTGCACCAGCTCACCACAAATATCCAAATAAGTTAGTGACACGTAATGATGCCAATGTATTGCATTTAGGTGCGCTTGAAACCTCCAATGAGCGCGATATTAATCAGATGCTGATCAATACCGTAGTACAAACATGCCAACTACAAATGGGGCTAACGGAATTAAAACCAGGCAGCGTCTGGAATACCATGCCAGCTCATCAGCATGATCGTCGCAACGAAGTGTATTTTTATTTTGAAGTGCCAGAGCAGCAAGCGGTGTGTCACTTTATGGGCGAGCCGACTGAAACTCGCCATATTTGGGTACATAACGAGCAAGCAGTGGTATCGCCACCATGGTCAATTCACTCAGGTGCTGGCACACAAAACTACAGTTTTATTTGGGGCATGGCTGGTGAAAACCTCGATTATGATGATATGGATAAATATCAACCGAGCGAGCTGAGATAATCAGCTCTTTAATGATCATATAGCGATAAGAAGAAATAATAATGAATAGAAATCTTCTCATAAAGATAATGCTAGTTTTGTCGTTATTTTTGCTAACTAGTTGCACTGATGACAAAAAAACAGTGCGATTAACTTTGGCACATACATTAGACACGCGCCATGTGGTGCATCAAGCAATGGAATATATGGCTGAACGTTTGGCATTTTATTCAAATGGCACAATGGAAATTGTTATCTATCCAGGTGGTCAGTTGGGGTCTGAACGTGAACTCATTGAACTATTGCAAATAGGTAGCTTATCAATCACTAAAGTATCGGCAAGCCCGCTGGAAGGCTTTGTACCTGAGATGAAAGTGTTTGGCATTCCGTATTTGTTTCGCGATAGTGAACATTTTTGGCGTGTACTTAAAAGTGACTTAGGCACCGAGCTACTTAATAAAGTAAGCACTGCAAGGCTTAAAGGTTTGGGATATTACGATGCAGGCAGCCGCAGCTTTTACACCACTAATGGCGCGATTAATACCCCAGATGATTTAATAGGTAAAAAAATTCGCGTGTTGAATAGCCCTACAGCAGTTGCAACAGTGCAAGCTTTAGGCGGCGCAGCAGCACCGATTGCATGGGGCGAATTATATGCCGCACTGCAACAAGGTGTAGTTGATGGCGCAGAGAATAATCCGCCAAGTTATTACTTATCTCGTCATTACGAAATCGCTAAATATTATTCGCTGGACGAACATACCTTTGTTCCAGATGTAATTTTAGCAAGCTTAGAAGTTTGGAACTCACTTAACAACGAACAACAACAGTGGTTAACCCAAGCGATGGCCGACTCTGTTGAGTACCAACGTTCACTGTGGCAAAACGCATCTGATGAGGCGCTTAAAGCAGTTATCGCAGAAGGCGTACAAGTGACTTACCCAGACAAACAAGCGTTTCAAGATAAAGTGGCTGATTTTCATGCTTCGTTCGCTAATACAGCGGTTGCAGATCACATTAAAAAAATAAAAAGCATGTAGGAGCAAACAATGCGACATCTAAACACACACTTAAATCGCATCATAGAGCGATTACTTATTTTGGCCATGATAGCGATAGTAACCGTTGTTTGTTGGCAAGTTTTTTCACGGTTTATTTTACGTGCACCGAGCTCATACACCGAAGAGTTAGCGCGTTTTATACTGATTTGGATTGGGGTATTGGGCGCATCTTACGCGTATCGCACTAAAGCACATTTAGGACTTGATCTGTTTTATCAAAAAATGATCCCGTCACTTAGGTATAAGTGTTCATTTTTAATCGAAATCTGCGTGCTGATCACAGCATTAAGTATTTTAGTTTATGGTGGCAGCCAATTGATGATGTTGAGCTTTGAATTAAAGCAAACCTCAGCGGCGCTTGAGATCAACATGGGTTATGTGTATGTCGTTTTACCGCTAAGCGGGGTGTTGATTGTGATTAATTGCATTGAAAACCTGATCAATTATGCACAGCAAACATTCACGGAGGAAGCGTAATGGACTTAACAGCCATCGTTTTAATTATTTGCTTTTTTGCTTTATTGTTTATTAATGTACCTATTTCTTTGTGTATTGCGCTATCAACATTAGCAGCGCTATTAATGCACATTGATTTTACGCCTGCCACCACGACCATAGCCCAGCAAATGGCCGGTGGCATTGATAGTTTCGCATTATTGGCAATCCCATTTTTTATCTTGTCTGGATTGATAATGGGTCAAGGCGGCATTGCTAAACGGCTGATTGAATGTGCTATGGCGATGATAGGCTTTTTACCCGGCGGCTTGGCACTAGTAAATGTAATGTCGTGCATGTTATTTGGTGCAATATCAGGATCTGCCGTTGCAGCCACATCGGCGATTGGTAGTTTTATGGTGCCAGAAATGAAAAAACATGGTTACAGTGCCAGTTTTGCTGCGGCGGTTACCGCAAGTGCAGCGACTACGGGCATGTTAATACCACCGAGTAATATTTTAATTATCTATGCCATCGCCAGTGGTGGGGTGTCGATTGCGGCATTATTTATTGCCGGCTACTTACCGGGAATTTTAGTGGGGCTGGCGTTGATGATTGTTTGCGCTATTTACTCTATTCGCAACAATTACCCTGTAACAGCAAGACTGCCATTTAACATTGTGATGAAAAAAATACTCGCAGCTTTGCCAAGCTTATTGCTTATTTTTATTGTTATTGGCGGCATTATTGGCGGTGTATTTACCGCAACTGAAGCAGGCGCTATTGCCGTTATTTATGCTTTAGTACTGTCGGTATTTATCTACAAAGAAATCAATATAGCTGAAATGCCCGCTATATTACTAAAAGCTTGTGAAACAACGGCTATTGTAATGCTGATCATTGCCGCGTCATCGGGCATGTCGTGGTTATTGTCATACACACATATTCCACAGCTGGTCAGTGAGTTCTTTTTAACACTCAGTGATAATCCGATTTTAATCTTGTTGTTGATCAATCTGATTTTAATTTTGGTTGGCGCGTTTATTGATATGACACCTGCGGTATTGATTTTTACACCGATCTTTTTACCGGTAGCTGAGCAATTTGGTATGTCGCCGATTCAATTTGGTATTATGATTGTATTAAACTTATCAATTGGCTTGGTGTCTCCGCCAGTTGGGAGTGTGCTGTTTGTCAGTTGTGCGGTGGCGAAAACATCGTTACATAAAATAATTAAGCCAATGATGCCGCTGTATGCTGTGATGTTTTTAGTCTTGATGTTGGTCACATATGTACCGGCAATCAGTGAAACGTTACCGCGTTTATTTGGTTTAATCGAGTAACTAACCTGAACTTAGGATAATTTATTTGTCAGCGTTTAGGTTAACTTAATCAAACAAATCTGTGATGGAGCTCTACAGCTCCATTTTTCTTTTAAATCAAAGTAGTCAATGTATAACAAGAGCTGACTAACTACTTCTATGGATCTACGGTTAGTGTTAAACTTTGCAATCATCCTAAATAGGAACTTTTATGTCAGTAACGATTAATGATGTAGCTAAGCTGTGCGGTGTTTCAAAGCGCACAGTTTCACGTGTGATCAACCGTTCTCCCGCTGTGGGTGAAGCGACGCGGGAGCGAGTGCTTAAAATTATCAGCGAAGTTGGTTTTTCTCCTGACAAACAAGCACGGGGGCTGGCATCAAGTCGTTCTTACTTATTAGGTTTAATTTATGATAACCCCGATGCATTGTATATTGATCAGGTGCAACGAGGTGCATTAAGCGTCTGCTCTGAACTTGGCTATGAATTGGTTGTTCATCCTAGTTACTCTAAAAGTGCTGAATTTATTGACGATTGCCTGTCATTTATCTCTCGCTCTAAACTTGATGGCGTGATTATTTTACCGCCAGTATCTGAAAACAAAGAGTTAGCTGCAGCAATTCGTGAAGCAGGTTGTCCTTATGTGCGCTTAGCATCGGTAGATTTAGATGATGCTGATAACATTGTGGTCTCAGACGAACGCGCAGCAATGAAAGAAATGGCCAGCTACTTGGTTGAACTTGGCCATAAAGACATTGGTTTTATTTCTGGACCGCAGGTTTATCGTTCTTCAATTGAACGCTTAGCCGGCTTTTTAGCCGAACTGCAACAATGTAATGTGCAACTGCCTGGAAATCGTATTATTGAAGGCAAAAATAGTTACGAAAGTGGTATTGAATGCGCTATGACGTTGTTAAGCACTGAACCAAGACCAACGGCCATTGTTGCTAACAACGACGAAATGGCGGCGGGGGTATTACGGGTTGCCAGTAATTTAAATATCAAAGTACCAGAACAGCTATCAGTAGCAGGTTTTGATGATAATATTTTGGCTTCACGGATCATTCCATCGCTAACGACTATTCGAAGACCTGTACAAAACATGGCATGTTTAGCGGTACAAAAACTCATCAATAAAAGCCAATCGACACAAAGTGAAAAAATTAAATTAGATGACGTAGTCACTCCTTACTTAGTGAAGCGTGAATCTACCAACAGATGCGCTAAATAGTACCGATTAACCCCCCTCATAATATTTTTGTTACAGACATTCAAAGCGCCTTACTGACAGTAGGGCGCTTACTTCTATCCGTAATCCAATAATACTTTTTTGATTTAATTCATGAGTTAATTAAATCTGAGGAGCACCTTTGATAAAATAGCATGAAATATCGGTGTTAAACGAAACGGCCGATATGCTGCCTAAAGGATAAAATGCATAGCGCCCGTTTTTAATATCTGGAACATTTTGAGCGCTGTAAGCCCCGGCTGATATCAATCGTATTAAGTTACTGACCATTTATAGCGACAGATAAATACAGTGATAACAAGGCAGGAATTTTGATAGGGTGTTCTTGGCAATTGCTCCTGCATTGCTCTACCTCCTGCATCTATGCAGTCGTACTTGAAAAATTACTAACTCAATTTAATAACGTTAACTTCATGCCCTCGCTCTTTAACCGCAGCGCCTGTTAATCTCTTTGTGAATTATTAACTTGAAGATTTTGTTGCGCAAAGAGAAAGGAATGATATGGATAAAAAAATACCCTTGCTGTGCGGGGCAAGGGTATTGGTAACTATCAAATTGTGTGAAAGCAGCGCTTGGCTGCTCTCATTACAACTATTGGATGGTTATTTCATCCAATGTGATAGTTGCTTCACTTTCCGTTCTGAGAGTGATGAATGAGGTAGCTGTGGCTACCAATCCATCGACGGTGTACGTTTGACCTGGGACTAAGTCTTGAAGCTGTACTGAGTAGAACTTCGATGAACCACCGTGGATTGAATTAGCGCTACCAGAGGTGTTGTTATCTACATATATTTGGAAGCTTTTTGCGGTATTGCCTGCTACAGCCGCGACTTGAAAGCTCACTTGATAACTGTTACTTAAATCAAGTAACCCCGTGGTGCTTGCATCTGCTGAGGTTGTACTAACCGCAGGGGTAGTATTCGCTATACTAATGCGTGCCCCTGTCATGGTTAATTGGCCTGCTGATACATCAATAGCGCCTGTTACACGATGGAACAGCGGCGTACCAGATCCAGCTAAGCCCGATAAGTCACGATAACTATTACTAAAAAACTCGTCCGTATTCGCTGCAGCAAAATTTTCAGTAAAGGGTAACCCAAGCGGCTCTTGCACAGGTGGCTCACTTGGCGCTGCAATGTCAGGGATGTCTAAATCGCTTTGATCCGTTTTACCAATACCGGCATGGGCAATAACATGCGCTTTAACATCCATTACTGGTGTTAACTTATACTCATAAGGTGCTTGGTATGAGCTGGTGGGTGTCATACCAGTAGCAGTAACCTCTGCAGCCACATCGCCGTCAGCCACATCACCCCAAGTAACACCTTCACCTAGGTAGTTACCCGAGGTATTCCAATAACCAATTACTTTTGAGTAAAAAGAGACCACAGGATTTTTAGTATGCTCAAAGTAGTTATTCTCAATATGTAGCTCTGCGCCCATTCGTGAGTTAATCGCGCTAGAGGTGATATTGTTATAATAGTTGTTGAAGAGATGACCTTGACCAAATCTAAACAACGGAACACGCGATATGATGTTTTCAAAGCGGTTATGGTGAAAGGTAATATGACGATTCTTGTTGCTGCTCGAGTCATCATCACTGTGACCATGGAGTGACGTTTTCCAGCTATCGTGAATATAGTTATATGAAATGGTAATGTTTTCAGCACCCGATTTAGAATCGATTAAACCATCATAATAATCTTGATCAACATTTAACGATGAATATAGTTCGTTATGATCAATCCAGATATTCGCGGTAGGTTTATTTTCATCACCTTCAATCGAAATACCATCTTTACCGCCGGTAAGTACTTCATGGATTTTTAAGTTTTGGATAATGATGTTATTAGCACGACGAATAGCAATGCCGATACCACTTAGCTCACCACGATCTGCCACACCAATGATTGAGATATTATCCATATCTTTAATTTCGATAGAAGAATTATCGCCGCCACTGTTTGCATCAGTAATGACACCATCGACATAAAT
The DNA here is from genome assembly GCF_014163915.1 of Pseudoalteromonas sp. SR41-8. NCBI lineage: Bacteria > Pseudomonadati > Pseudomonadota > Gammaproteobacteria > Alteromonadales > Pseudoalteromonadaceae > Pseudoalteromonas > Pseudoalteromonas sp. SR41-8. Next base: position 32,589 of record NZ_JACJEE010000029.1, on the reverse strand, counting down.
AGTCACTGGAACACCTGATGATTTTGCTTGTGCTAAAGCCGATTTAAGCGCTGTGCCATTATCAACGGTCACTACTGTTCCACCTTCGCCACCGGTTAGGTTAAAATTATAACCAGCAAAACCCAGACTATTATTCACCGGTGTTATTGCAATTGGCTCATCTGGCAAGATTGGGATAGCTAGTGGTTCAGGTGTCCAACCTTGGCCATCATTAAAGCTTGCAAAAATAGCGTTACGCTCAAGTAAGTTAACTACGTCGCTGTCTTGCATAATGTAACCGCCAACACGGGCACTTAAATCAAGGGTATTACCTGCTAAATCCATGCTGCCATACTCGCGCCAGCCACTGGTAGCCGTTGCAATTTCTGGATTTGGTGCAGGTTGACTGTTAACTCCTTGCACAGCCCAACCTGAGGTTGCAATGTGAGTATCAAATTTATTATTGATAAGAGTAACATTATCAAAATATGTGTCACTGCCACCACTGCGTGCAATATAGGTTGAATTATCTAACACATCATTGCCAATTGGTCCTGGGCCATGAGTAAAGCGGTTATTTAAGAAGATAAAGCCAGGATCTGTTTGCACAGGTACGCGGGCTTGTAACACATAACCACCTGATGAGTCTTTAGTTGGATCTCCATCTTTGGAGTCACCAATGGTGCGAATTTCACTGTCTTCAAATAATGCAGTGACCGGGTAGCCCCAAATAAAGTCAACATTACCTGCAACTAAGCTATTGTAAAACCATGTGTAACCTTTAAGTAATAGGGTATCTTGTTCGCTAATAAAGCTGGCATTATTAGCCACTAAACGACCATTACTATTAAAGTAAATAGTTTCAGCTTGGTTTGAATCAACATTGTTACGCAAGTGGGTGTTTTTCAATGTTAGGTTGTTGATCACTAACATATCCGCACCTTCAACTAAGAATACACCACGACCGCCGCCCGGTGTGCCAGAACCTATAGGCGCACTGCCACCTGAGCCACCATTGAGTGTTTCGTAGTTTTCGTACTGAATAATGGTATTGTCTTGGCTTTGCCCTTGTATTGTTACGTTATTTTTATTACGTAAGAACAGCAGTTCGTTGTAGATCCCATCTTTGACTGAAATGATAGTTTGCTCATCTTTAGCAAGGCTTGCCATTGCAAAGTTAAGTGCACCTTGCACGGTTCTAAAGTCAGCTACACCGTCATCATCAACCAGTAGTTGATTGCTTGCCGGCGTTGTCACTTTAGTGGTGAACGTCCATTGGCTATTATCACCGAGGCCAATAAAATCAGCACCGTTTAGTTGTGCGCCTAGTACCACGTCATCACCAATGACAACACGATAAGTATGGCCATATTCAAGCACATTATTATGCGGTTTAATGGTTAAGGTATTGCCTTCAATCGTGAGCGGGTAGTAGTACACAGAGCGCAATCTATCTTGGCCTGTGTAACCAATCACATCGACATTTTTACCAACTTTGAGGGTATCAACAAGGGTGTTGTCGTTTTGTTTATAAATACGTATTTCACCTAAACTACCAAACGTAGGGGCGTTATCAAAAGTAATCGATAACTGGGTATCAACAAATTGGCTATCGCTAGCAATCGCTGGCATCACTTTATCTGTTAAATCACCATAGTCAGCGGTTGGCATAACAAAGCCTTCTGCAACAGAGACTTTAATAGTACGCGTAATACTTGGGTCTGAATCCGATACAAATGTGACCGTTGCATCGCCTGCAGCAATCGGTGTAAGGGTGATCGCATTTCCATCGATTGCAACGCTCACCACTGCTTCATTGCTTGAAGTGACCGTGTAGGTGTCGGCTGTGATACCGTCGTTTTTAATTGCTGTAACGTTGATCAACAATGGATCCATACTGGTACTTGTGTCCCAATTAGGCTCTTTGTAATCAAGGGTTAACTGAATTGGCTTGATGCTAGGGTCGCCCACTTTTACATCATCAATTTCAAACGAACGATTATTCGTAAACACACCAATTAAGCCACGAGCTGTATAGCTGGTATCAGTCGCAGAGCCCATTTTCTCACCATCTAAGTATACGGTAAGTTGATCATCAATCATCTCAAATCGAGTGGTGTACCAAACGCCATCTTCTGTAGCGCCTTTTTCACCGAGTAAGATTGGTGATTTTGTTTGCACTGGACGCGAAATTGATCCTTCGCTACTAACGGCAACTTCCACTTGCGTACTGCTTGATGAGTTTTGCACATTTAAGCCACCGGCGTACCAATTACCGGCATTTAAATAGCGTGCCATCAAAAAGATCTGCTTATTGGCCGTTGTAGAGTTCTGACGTGGGCGAATTTTCGCTTCAACAAAGTAGTTACCTGTCGCAGGTACGTTTGCCATAGCTTCTTCAGTGGCTAAAATTAGCTCGCCACCAGCACCGCCTGCGGTGTATCGCATCATGTTATTACCCATAATGTCGAGTACATCAAACTCACCCATTGGGGCTTCTGTGTTATCTGGCTTGGCTAAAATTTGCCAATTATTTAAATCGCCATTGGCAAAGTCATCACAAAAATACAGTTCAGGTGCATCCGTGCAGCTAAATACAGATGGATCTTTAACATACTCAACTCTGAGGTTATTGATAACCACAGTGCCGCCTGTCTCGGTACGTAACTGTAAAAATGAATTTTTAGTCGCAAGCTTTCCGGGTACTGTTAAAGTTTGACCAGGGGTAAGCGAGTTGATCAATTCATTATAAAAACGTGAGTCATTACCATGGATTGATTTAGAACTGCTTGATGAGTTGTTATCCACATAAATTTGGAATTTATTATCACCTTCAGGGTCACTTACACTGACAATATCCATCACCACTTGATAAGGACGAGACAAATCCAGTGCTCCACTGGTGGTGGTATCCGTTGCTGCTGTTTCAATACCTGGTGTGGTGTTACCTAATGTGAAACGTCCTCCATTGAGTTCTAATCCAGTATCAATCACAGTGACTGAGCCGCCTGTTTTGCTAAACATGGGGATTTCATCGCCGTTAGCATCAATAACTTTTTGATGATCAACAGAGAAAATATCCGCAGTAAGTGCGGTAAAGTCAGTGATAATTGGTAATTCTATTGTTGGGATCTCACCTTGAACAGGTGGTTCAACAGGTGGCTCAACTGGCGGTTCAACATCTGGCACATCTGTAGCAACTGTTTCAATGGTTAAGTTATCAATGACAATCATTGCCGCTGAATCAGTGCGTATTTGGAAATATGAATTTTTAATCTCAGGATTTAAAATACCACGGGCATCGATATTAGTTAGATCTGGGCCGGTATTTACATCTTCACCTGGAATGTACGTATAAGAGAACTTTTTACCTGCAGGGGTGTTGGTTTCGTTTATATCTTTACCATAAAACTTTGAAGCACCACCATGCACTGAATTACTTTGACTGGCAGTATTATTATCAACATACAGCGATAATCCACCGGCACTATTATGAGAAATAACATCAAAGCTAATGGTAAACCCTTCGCTTAAATTATAAATCCCCACACCTGAGCTATCAGTCGCTGTTGATTCTTTGCCGGGCAGAGTATTACCGATTGTAATACGGTCGCCTTCTAGAATTAGGTGGCCTGCTACATCGTCAATTTTTGCACTACCGCCACTTTTAAAATATAACGGGCCGCTGCCTTGCTCATCCGATAAGCTTTTATAGCTCGATGAGAAAAATGTTTCAGTGTCAGTATCAAACTCTTCAATTAAGGCTAAACCAGCTTGCTGTGCTAAATCATTGAGTTTAACTAACTCTTCTTGAGCTTGTTGTTCGGAGAACACTAAAATATTGTTTTTAGCATCATCATTACTATCACAAGTAAGCACCAGTGTTGCCAGTGCGCTTGCATCGCTGGTGGCACAAACACTGTAGGTGTTATTAACCGTATTATGCGAACGAGAGATTATATACTCAGTGGTAGCAGACTCGCCCTCAACTGAGGTCAGTGCAAGTACACGGTTACCGAATAAAAACGAATAATTGCCTGTTACTGTTTTGTTACCATCCACTACTTGGCTGAATGTTCCACTAAGGTTTGCTTCATCAACGGGCGTGAATATCAACTGTGCAATACTTGCCTCACTGCCTTGTACTAACGGGTTATACAATGTTCCGCTAAAATCGGCAGTATTAAATGCTAAAGGTTGTGTGCTGTTGTATTGCTTAAAAATAAAATCAACAAAGTGCACAATGGCCTGATCAGTAGGCACTAACGCTGTGTTAGCCGAGCCTGCATCAGCGAGCCATGCATTTACGTTCGCCTCAAACTCGTCGCTACTAAAATAATCAGTAACTGTTTGTCCTTCACTAAGCGTCATCTGCGCTGCCTGCGCAGCTTGCGCGCTAATGGTGATCCCATTACTTGGATCGCCATCAACATCGAGTGACTGCAATAAACGTAAGCTATTTATAACAGCGGGGTGAAACACGGTATCTGTTGAAAATAAAGCAAGTGGGGTAAGCACATTTGCTGCGGCAACCGTGGGGAAGGTAAGCTCACCAATGGAAAACACGACGGCTTCCCCCCTAAAGTAATCAAACTGTCCTTCAGCTGTGGTTACGCCATTAGTAACCGATGGGCTATTATAAGTTAAACCAGCAACAGGGCTGTCAACAAACACCCCTTGGATAGCGGGTAACGGGGCTTCTTTTATATTAATAGAACTTTCTTCACCGCAGCCTGCTAAAATCGCGGTGATCAGCAAACATGATGGTATTTTTATTGTATTATTCATGCATCCCTCCAAGGATGAAAGCGTGTCTTCTACGCGTTAATTGTGTGTGAAATTAACGATTTTTATTACTTCATTGATTGTTAATAAAATTTATAATTCATACCTAACTGGAATGTGCGGCCATAATCTTCACGCTGGTAGAGGATCTCGCCACCAGATTGCTCATTACCGGTGAAGTAACGTAGATCTGATTCGTCGGTTAGGTTAATTGCATCAAAGTACACGCTGAGGCTTTTTGAAAAGTCGTATTTTACTTTTATATCAAAAGTCATTATGTCGTCTTGGTAAATATCAGCCCATGTTTTGCAAGTATGACTATCGGCTTTATTCGCTGACACAGGGCAAGAGCCAACTTCTTCAAGAATATCAGAGCGGTAATTACTAATTAGGCGTAACGAGAATGACTCATCTTCCCAGCCCACGGCAATATTACCGGTAACGTCAGCCTGACCAGGCAGTGGCATTTTATCTTGACGAATAGTGGCATCGAGCTCAGCTTCACTTTTTACAAATGTCATATTACTTTGCCAAAATAAACCATTCTCAAAGAACTGGTTGTAACTCAATTCAATACCATAAACAGTTGCTTTATCGCCGTTTAAAGTGATATCGACCTGATTGAGAACAAGATCTTGTGGAATTGCAAAATCAGACACTTGATTAACTGGTAAAGTCAGTGGTAATTCGTCTATCCCCATTTGAATACCGGTGACATCGACGATGAAGTTATCGATATTTTTGTAAAATACTGCTGCTTCCATAAATAACTCTTTTGATGGATACCAGCCAAATGATGCATCAAAGTTGTCAGATGTCATGGCTACTAGATTAGGATTACCAACTTGTACTGCGTTATCGGGTCCTAAAATATAACCTTGAAGTTCAATGGCGCTCTGCCCATCTGGCGAACTGTAACATTCGTTCGTTGTTGGATCGCATAAGCTTATGTCGTCATCAAACTTAGCAAAACCACGAGCTTGTTTAAAAGAAGGGCGGGTGTAACTGGTCCATAATGAAGTACGTACCAAAATTTGATCGCTAGGCTCATAGCGAACATGAATACTCGGGAAAAACTCACTATAGGTAATTGACGATTCAGGTAATGGGATTGCTAAATCAAGCATTTTGTCATTGCCAAAATCCCAGTCATCGTTTTCAAGCGACATAAAACCAGTTGAAGAAAACTCAGTATGCGCATAGCGTACACCGGTGATCACGGTTAGTTGCTCAGAAAGTGGCATTTCAGCCATGATAAAAGCTGCATAAGTGTCTTCAGTAAGCGTGTAATCTTCTTTGGTACTGTCAATTGACTCTTCGCCACCGGTGGCACTTTCGCGTGTTATTTTTGTAGAATTTACAATGTATTCAACATCCTGTTGGCTTACAAATGGATAGGTAAATAAACCACCTGCTGGCACCGCGTAATTATAATCAGTGATATTTGATGTTGCGACATCCATACAGGTTTGGTCGCCACCGCAATCGGCGCTATTAACGGTATAACTCCAGCGATCTTTATTATTGTAATGCTCTCGTTCATTATAAGTACCGCCAACTTTAATAAAGTTAAGGTATTGGTAATCAAAATCTTTTTGTAAGTTTAACTTCAGGCTAGTAATTTCATCTGTACGGGTACTGTCTTCCATAAACAGATTATCGTATTCCATATTTGATAAATCGCTGATATCACCATCGGCTTCACCAGCAAATACATCTTCGTCATCTTTAAGGGCAAACCCGCCCAGAGCTGCTGCTTCTGCAGGGGTCAATACTTTAGCGATAATGTTGTCTCTGCTGCCTTTACCATAGACGATATTTTCGCGTTCACGAAATTGGGCTCGTCGATCCCCGACTGATTTATCTTCAGTTTTAGAGTAAGCAAATTCATAATCGACACGCCATGAATCAGCGATATAGTTTTCACCACCAACACTGAAATTAGTCGTAGTGGTTTCACCTTCTTGAATAAAGTACTGGTTGAAGACATCCACATCTGACAGAGCAAACTCTTTTGTTTCTGCATTCACATAGATAACTTCATCGGCCTCATCGCCATTATAAAAGTTGTAAAACTCACGTTGTGCAATATCCCCATCAGTGTAATTAGAGTAATTACCACGTAAGTAATAAAAACTGTCTTCTGAGGGTTTAAATTCAAAATTGAGGGTTGCGGTGGAGCGTTTTCTATCGGCGATTTCTCGGCGATTTTCTAGTTGTGCCGGAATTAATATTTCTGGTGCATTGCTAAGTTGCTCTTCACTTAGACCAATCCCACCTTGTAAGAAGTTTAATTCACGGGTGCTATGATGGCGTACTTCATCTACTTGAGTTTTTCTATCTTCATAAGAAAGCGCAAAACCAACACCGATTTTGTCATCTAAAAATAACTGTGTGCCATCAAGGCTAAACTTCGGCGAGTGTTCTTCTCTGAGTTCACTGTATGAATCTTGCAGCTTCATTTTTAAGGTGTTTTTACCTCGGTCATAAGCTGATATGGCTCTGACATTAACTGAGCCACCAATAGAGTTAAGGTTCATATCGGGTGTGAGAGTTTTAAAAACTTCAATGGCACCCAGAGAATCACTGGTGATGCCATCAAGACCAATCTTACGATCATCGCCTGCACCGGAAAGCTCAGCACCATTCATACTTACCGAAACGAATTTAGGACCTAAGCCCCGAACTGCAATATATTTACCTTCACCTTCACTGCGCTCTAAAGTGACACCCGGGATCCGACGCAGTGACTCAGCAACATTTTGGTCAACAAAGTTACCCATGTCATCGGTGGCAATCACAGAGCTAAACGCTTTGCTGTCACGTTCCATAGCGCGTGCTTTTAAATCAGCTTGGTAAACACCCGTTACAGCTATTATTTCTATATCGTCTTCAACAATTTGTGCTGATTTGGTTGGTTCTTGTTCAGCATTGGTTGTGGTTTTTTGTGTATTATTTTCAACCTTTGGCTGTGCAGGATCGGCCGTTTGTGCATAAATTGGCATTGCTACCAGTAATGCCGCAGCGATCGCGCTTAATCTCATGCTCTTCATTTTTATTCCTTTTTCAGGCTTTTAATTGTGTGTGCAAGTTATGCGATTCCCGTTGATTTAAATCCCAGCTTGCCACCGGTGGCAAAATGGAATAACATGAAGTTAACACTGTATTAATAATGTTGTCAATTTATTAGCCATCAACATGTGTATTTTTTTATTTAAACCCTAAAGTGTAAAAGCAATTTTAAAGGACCATTATGCAATTATTGCAAAATAATCACTCAAAATATCTGCACATAGCTTACATGTGTATGATTTTTGTGTTTACTATTTCTATTTCAGCTAAATTATCTGCTGAACAAATAAATGCTAATTTAGCATTTCCTTCTGCGCAAGGTTTCGGAAAATATGCAACCGGAGGAAAGGGCGGTGAGCTTTATATTGTCACAAGCTTAGCAGATCAAGCTGATAAACCAATTGAGGGTACGTTACGCTATGCGGTAGAGCAAAAGCATCCTAGAACCATTGTTTTTGCGGTGTCAGGAGTGATAAAGCTGGTAGACGAACTTAAAATTTCACACGGCAATATCACCATTGCAGGACAAAGCTCGCCTGGAGGTATTACCCTTATTGGTGCACCTGTGATTGTGTCGTCCAGTACTAACGTGATTATTCGCTATATGCGCTTTCGTTTAGGTACATTTGGTTACGCAGATGACTCTTTGTCAGTACGAAATAGTGATACGGTGATAATTGACCACTGTTCATTAAGTTGGTCGGTTGATGAAACTGCAAGTTTTTATAATAACCGCAATTTCACACTACAAAACTCAATGATTTCGCACAGTTTAAGCCATTCAATTCACCCTAAAGGAGATCATGGTTATGGTGGTATTTGGGGCGGAGCAAATGCAAGTTTCATTAATAATATACTCGCTAATCATGCCAGCAGAACACCAAGGATCAACGGGCATAGACTTAAATCACCATACGCACAAAATGAAGAGTTTGTTGAAATAATTAATAATATTATTTTTAACTGGGGACATAACAATGTGTATGGCTCAGAAAATGGTCGTTTTAACCTGATCAATAATTACTATAAGCCAGGCAAAGCAAGTAAGATCATGCAGTTTGCGGATATTTGGTACTCCCCTGAGATAAAAGAAAATCAGGCGTATATTATGGGTAATGTACTTGAGAACAATCCACAACTGAGTGAGCATAACTACTTAGGTGTAAACTACCGTAAAGCAGTCAAAGCAAAGCGCACAAAGAGTGATACAAAGAGCCCTTGGTTAAGCGATAAAGTAATTATTACATCTGCTGTGCAAGAATCGTTGGCCTATATTAGTGCAGAGCAAGCATTTTATACTGCCACCAAAGCACAAGACATTGGTGCAAGCAAAAATGCCAATGGCCGATTTATTGATAGTGTTGATAACTTAGTTTATCAACAATTAATAGACGCTGTGCCCATCAAGAAAAACGGTCTAATAGACCACGAGTTTGAATTAATAGGTAGTTGGGATGCTTATGAAAAACAATTTATAGGCTTTACAGCAATCACAGATGCCGATCAAGATGGTGTGGATGATAACTGGCTAAAAAAACATCAGCCGCAATTGAAAAATGCCACTAAAGAGCAGGTTTTACAGCAGTACTTAAATTCACTTAGCGAATAATAAAGCAAAAACCACTTTGACTTTAACAGATCTGTTAAGTCATCGTGGCTTTCGATTATAACTTCAATAGTGTTCAACGACTGTTAGCGAATTGTGCTGTTAAAAAGTCATCAATAACGGCAGTCGTTGGTGTTAACCACGGCTGGAATAACCAAAATGAATGCTGCGCGCCTTTGAATTGATAAACTTGGCTGGTTATTTGTAATTCCTCTAACTTTTGTATTGCGCTGTTTCGGCCTGCTCGAGAGCGTGGTACTGAGCTATTAATGAAAAGTGTCGCAAACGCGTTGTTATCAATATAGGAAATAGGTGATGCACAGCGCTAACGTTGTGGGATAGTTTCATAACGGTCCCCCCACCTCTTGCTAGCTGAAGTGAAATCACTTAACCCATCAATATTTATAAGCGCTTGGACATTAATTCGCTTCGAGTCATTGTCGCTGCTATCAACAATCCCGCCTGTAGACTAATAGCGTTGCTCTGGTTGACGCAGATAGAGCTTCACGAATGACAGTAACACTAAGCAATGGGTAGTGTAGTCCCATCGCGGTTAATCGCGCCAATAGGTGGTGTACGCCTGAAGGTTACAGAGCATCTCAGAACTAACCATTTGTACTGCATAGCTCAGTGAGTTGTTATTATTTTGCGCAGACCCATCCATTATTGAACAAAATAAGCAGCAGATAAAAAATGTTTTTATTATACGCATCATAAATCGTTATGAACGAAGTGTGCTGTTATGGTTTAGGGAAAGCGAGTTTTAGCCAGTAAACAAAGTGCAATGTACTTTGTTTACTGGCTAACTTATCAGAGGCTGTTTAGTTGTTACCAGCTAGAAGCTTAGCTATTTCAAGGCTTGCTAGAATGAAGGGACCATTTCCTTTAGGATCATTTTTACTGATCGGTTCGCTCATGTAATAGTGAAAACTACCATCACGGCCAAAGCCAAGTCCTGCAACATAGCATTGGTTTGTCATACTCACCGTGCCATCGTTATGGACTAATGTAAATTGGTTAAGTAAACCTTGATAAGCTGCAAGCGCCGTGTCTTGATAATCAGCATCGATATAACCGTTATTAAGCGCTTTGGCATAAAAATAAGCGAACATTGCTGTTGCAGTAGATTCTTGGTAGTTGCCCAAAGCCGTTGGTTTGTCTAAAACTTGCCACCATGTGCCGGTATCAGTATTTTGAACTTTGGCTATATCCGTGGCTAACTCTTTTACTATGGCGAGTAAGGTATCGCGTTGCTCTGTGTTTTTTGCTGGGATGTAATCGAGTACATCAACCACTGCCATAGCGAGCCACCCCATACCACGGCCCCAAAACTCTGCCGAAACGCCGGTTTGTTTATCAGCCCATGCTTGCTGTTTTGATTCATCCCATCCGTGATAGTACAGTCCAGTTTTTGGATCGCGAAGTGCTTCACGCGTAAGCTTAAATTCATTTACCACTTCAGCAAAAGTTTCTTGTTGCTGGTGGCCCGTTTCAAATAAGCTGGCATACTGGGCTAAAAATGGCATACCCATATAAACGCCATCAAGCCACACTTGATGTTGATATTTGTTTTTGTGCCAAAATGCGCCTTGTGATGTACGTGGCTGTAACTGTAACTGCGCTCGTAACGCTTTTGCAGCCGTTAAGTAGTTTTGTTGCTTGGTATCTTGGTATAGCTGGATAAGGTTGCGACCAGGTGGAATATTATCGATATTAAAATTGCTTTGTTTATAGGCGGTGATTTTGCCTTGTTGATCAATAAAGCTGCCAGTAACTTGGGCAATCACATTTTTATATGTTTGCTCATCCGTTGCCAGTCCTAATTGATAATAGGCATATGGTTGTAAGCCAATAATATCGTATTCAAACTTTGGGCTGCGTTTACGGTTCACATCCCAGCCACCAGCATGGTAACCCAGTGTTTTTCTTTTTAGCTCTGAATCGGCAAGGGCACGAGCCCACTCGAGTGCTGACTCCTCACTCAGTCGCTGCGTTGTTTGTTTTGCTGTTACTGTGGTATACAAAGTAATACGAGGTTTAATTGTCAATCTTTCAGCTTGTTGATTCAGGTACTCAATAAAGCTTTCTTTATCGTTAATACCACTTTCAGGCTGCCACACTGAGGCAAAATAGTAATCTACATGCTGTGTACTTTGCCCTTTAGGTTTTAGTACTGCAAGGTAGTTATTTTTGTCTTGGCGTACATCAATAACATCACCTTTTTTAAAAAATACCGCCATCCCTAAAGCTGATTTATCTAAACTCTGATTGCCCCAACTGGCAATATAGCTGTAGCCATAATTACTCATTGCATCCAGATCACCTTGAATAAGCTCAGTATCATGATGCTTAACAACACCGGCGACTAAATTAGACAAGTCTTTATCTGTTGCAAGTGAAACATGTGCTAAGCGTGAGCCGCCGTGCATACTAATGTTAGCGATAAGGTTTTGTTGTTGATAACTATTTTTCCAGCCTTGATACTCAATTTGGATACTGGCACGTAGATCACCATTTTCAAGGATACGTGCTGTACGTTTGCTAACATCAGATACATGTTCTAATTCATCATTAGAGCCCATTAAACCAAAGCCGCCAGCGCCTAATGAATTGCCCACTTTAAGTATATCCATTCCCCAGCCTTGTTTGTCATGATACGAATCATATCCATCAAGGCCAACGGTATGTAACACTGGTTTAGTGGTTAACTTGCCAAAAATATCAAAGCCATTACGCCAATCTAGATAAAAACGGTAACCGACTTTATCCGACTCAATACCTGGGCCTTCATAACGGATCCAATTTGAATGATCGGTGTAATAATCTGGTGGTGTTAACTCATCAACATTTTTAAATTCACCGCCTACATACTCTTTTTTACCTGTGCCAACTTGGTGTTTTGGCGGACGAGAATGAGGCTGCCATTGACCACCTTGTTTATGGGCAAGATCAGCTTGAACGCGCTTGGTTTCTACTGTGATTGGATGTTTACTCTGCTGTGTAATAGTGACTTCAACAGGCTTATCATTTAAATCGACAATAAAATATATACCGTCAAGTTCACCGTCTGAATCAATATCTACTGCTTGGCTAGGTAATACTTGCTGCGCCGTTTTTATTGTTAACGCAGATGCTTGGCTCAGACCTAAATCGTAGTAGCTAAGATAGATAGGCTCATCAGGGCGTTTAAATGAAGATGGATTAACAATGTCCACTTTAGCAACTAATGCGCTACCAATGGAGTTAGTTTCACTCGCTTGCAGTGGTGTTTTAAGATCTGCATGTTCTTGGCAGGCACCCAATAATAGGCTTGAGCTTAGAACTGTTCCTATCATAACGCGTTTTGATAGCAGTGATGTTTTTAAAGTCATTGTCTGTCCTCAATGGTTGAGCCACTTAAATTAAGTGGCTCTATTATTGTTATTTATCGAGATTGTATGCTTTTTTCACTAGCCCATAGGTTAGTTGATAAGCCAGAGTCTGTGCAGTACTTTCGCTAATTTGATGATTTGCTACAAGCTCTGCTAAATAGCGACAATCAACGCGGCGTGCGACATCATGACGAGCTGGAATTGATAAAAATGCGCGGGTGTCATCATTAAAGCCAACCGTGTTATAAAAACCAGCTGTTTCTGTTGTTTGCTGTCTAAAACGAAGCATACCGGCAGGGCTGTCATGAAACCACCACGCAGGGCCTAATTTAAGGCTAGGGTAGTGACCAGCTAGTGGCGCAAGCTCACGACTGTAGGTTGTTTCATCCAAAGTAAATAAGATGATTTTAAGATCTGGGTGATTTCCGTATTTGCTCAAGAGTGGTTTGAGTGCGTTAACGTATTCAGTTTGGCTTGGGATATCACAGCCTTTATCACGGCCAAATTGATCAAACACCGCTTGGTTATGATTACGATGTGCACCGGGGTGAATTTGCATCACTAAGCCATCTTTAATACTCATACCGGCAAGTTCAGTGAGCATTTGCCCTCGGAATAACTCTTGCTCTTGCTCTGAAGCCTGACCTGTAAGGCATTTGGCAAATAATGCTTCACATTCACTTAGTGATAAATCCGCAGTAAGTGCAGTAGGGTGACCATGATCAGTTGCTGTTGCACGACCTTCAATGCGAAAGTAATCTCGGCGAATTTGAATGGCCGCTAAGTAACCTTGCCAAGTTGTTGTATCTTGGTCTGTGATTTCACTGAGTTTAATTACGTTGTCGATAAAATCTTCGCGGCTTGCATCAACCACATCATCCGGTCTAAAGGTGGTGATCACACGTTTTGCCATTGCAGAGCCTGCAATTGCGCGGTGGTGCGGGAGCTGATCAAGTGCACCCTCTGTTGTGGCAATTAGTTCAATATTAAAGCGGTCCATCAGTGCATGAGGCTTGAACTCGGGTGTTGCTAACGCAGCTGTAATTTTTTGATAATAGTGCTGACCATTTTCAGAGCAAAGTTTTTCTGTAAAACCAAACACATCACTAAATACCGCATCTAACCAATAGCCACTTGGCGTACCTGCATACAGGTGATAGTTATCAGCAAAGATTTGCCATACTTTTTCAGGAGCAGCTGCTTTTGAACGTGCCATATCGCCTTGCAGCCCATGCTCTGGCACGCCTAAATCAGTCATTGGGATCCCCTGACTATAAAGCATTCTAAATACGTAGTGATCGGGTTTTATAAATAGCTCAGTAGCATTGCCAAAGTTTTCATTTTCATTAAACCAACGAGGATCAGTGTGACCGTGCGGACTAACAATCGGTAAGTCTTTAATTGATTCGTATAACTTTCTAGCGATTGCAACAACGGTAGGATCGCTCGAAAACAAACGATCTGGGTGCAATTCTAAAGGTTCAATATTGCCAGACATAGAAGATTCCTTAACTGTTCTGCTTGTTATTTGCCACCGGTGGCATGTAAAGGTAAATTACACTGACAGCACGTGGCAGTCAATATGTAAATTAATTGTTATTTAGTACCTGAAGGCAGGCTTGCGTGATTTTTTCATAGTCTTTACTTTGTACCCATTGTGATTGTGCAACCCAAGTTCCACCCACAGCCATCACATTATTAAGTGCTAAATAGTCTTTAAAGTTTTGTTCATTAATGCCACCTGTTGGGCAAAAGCGAATATCAGCAAATACGCTGCTGACTGCTTTTAAAAACTGTTCGCCACCACACAAAGAAGCAGGAAACAATTTTTGCTCAGTAAAGCCATATTCTTTAGCAAGTAAAATATCTGCGGTGTTTGAAACACCCGGCACAACAGGGACCGAAGATTGGCTAAGGGCATCGAGTAACCGTGGCGATATAGCAGGCGTAACAATAAAATCACTGCCTGCGGCAAGGCTTTTTGCAAGTAACGCTTGATCGGTAATGGTGCCTGCACCTACACATAAATCGGGCAGTGCTTTTTTAATCGCGATTAATGCGTCAAGTGACGCTGGCGTGCGCAGCACAACTTCCACTAATTGGATACCCGCCTTATGCATCGCGGTTGCAATAGCGACACCTTCTTCACTACTATTTGCTTGTATTATAGGCAGAATTGTTTGGGTGCCTAATAATGTTGAAAACGCGTTCATACATCGGTTCCTATCATGATTGCTGTAATTGCGCCATTGTCAGTGGCTGTTTGTTTAAAGTGACATTATCTAAACTCATATTATTTACATGAGCTACGATTGACTGACTGCCTACTTGGTCAAAATGGCAGTTTTTAAAATGAATATCGTTAATTGGTGCGCGTTCAAAACCATTAAGATAAAACGCTTTACTGAGCACATTTTTACAATGTAAGTTTTCAATTTGAATATCTCGAACTGTTGGGTCGAACTGTCCCGCATCGCCTTCTTCATAAAAAAAGTTGATCACAACAGCATTTTTAACTGTGCCAACTTCGATATTACGTATGCGAATATGTTCGATTAAACCGCCACGTACTGAGTTAGTTTTGATACGAATAGCACGCTCTAGGTGGGGGCTGTCCATGGTGCAGTTTTGCACAAAGACATTATTTACACCGCCAGATATCTCACTGCCGATCACAACACCACCATGGCCTTCTTTCATATGGCAGTTTTCAATAACAATGTTTTGCGATGCTACCCCAACACGGCGACCATCAGCATTTCGGCCCGATTTGATCGCGATGCAATCATCACCGGTATCAAATACACAGTTTTTAATGTGCACGTGGTCACAACTTTCTGGATCACAGCCGTCTGAATTAGGGCCATGGCTTGAAAAATTCACGTTATCAACCGTAACACTTTGGCATAAAACCGGGTTCACTAACCAAAACGGTGAGTTTTTAATCGTTACGCCTTCGATTAAAATATTTTTACATTTATACGGTTGAATAAAAGGAGGGCGTAAATAGGCACCAGTACTGTATATACGTTGGCTGACAGGCACACCGACTTCGGCATCAACCATCAACTGATCACGTGCTTCACGCTGGTGCAATACTTTACCTTGGCTATCTTTAATTAAATCCCAATGACCTTCCTTATGTGGTCCTTTCCAAGGCCACCAGGTTTGGTTATCGCCATTTCCTTGCAGTGTGCCTTTACCTGTGATGGCAATATTTTCTTGCTCATAAGCATAAATAAGTGGTGAGTAGCCCATCATTTCTAAGCCTTCCCAGCGAGTAAATACTTCTGGTAAGTAATGAGTGGGATCAGTGCTAAAGCTCACTATTGCGTTATCACTGAGGTGCAAGTTAACGTTTGATAATAAATGAATCGCACCAGTGAGGTAGGTACCATCTGGAATATAGACCTGACCACCTCCTTGTGAGTGACAGGCTTCAATGGCGTTTTTAATGGCCTGTGTGCAATCATGTTGGCCATTTTCTTTTGCACCAAAGTCTTTAATATTAAATTGTTTAGCAGGGAAGGTCGGTACTACAATCGCTGATTTGATTTGTGCAGCCATTTGCCAATCGTCAGCGCTAATTGGTGCGTCAAAAACATTGAGCAAAGGGGCTGACTTACAGCCAACTAAGGTTGCTGTTACCAACGTGCTAGAAGCCAATGCTTTAAGAAAATACCGTCGTTGATTATTCATTTTGTATCCTGCTGCTGAAATTGGAATTATTATAATAGGTTAACATTAGCAGTTATTGCCACCGGTGGCAATGTGATTTTACTACAAAGTTTAAATTTTCAAAGACTTATTGTTTTTGAAAAAGTTATTTAAAATTAGTGACTAATAAAATAATCGATAGTAAAAATCATCGATTATGCACTGGGGAGAGTATTATATTGCAGACATAGCCTCAGTTAACGAGGCTATGTGTTGATTAAGTTTAGAAAGTGCCCCTTACACCCACTAAAAACTGGCGACCTGATGACAGATTTTCATAAGGGCGTGGCGTGTAAATATCATTCCACATATCTTGTTTTTCATCTGTTAAATTAACGGCTTCAAATGAAACACTCATTTTCTCTGTTAACTTGTAGCGGGCAGAGAAATTAAGCTTCGCCTTTGCATCATAACCACGCACAAAGGTTGATTCATCTTTATATTCGTCTAAATATTGTTTGTTATAGCCACTTCGGTAGTTATAAGAAAAACGAGCCGACCAATCGTCTACTTGATAGTACAAGGTTATATTGTATGTGTTCTTTGATGTTTCTTCTTCTACTAAGTTAAGTTGCGTGCCGTAAAATGGGTCTTCTATATCACGTGTATAATCAATATAGGTGTAGTTAGTTTGTAAACCTAAGGCATTAAATGGTTCAGGTAAGAAGGTAAAAGGCTGTTGATAAATAAATTCTGCGCCCCACATGCCTTCAGCATCGGTATTGACAAGTTGCGATACTTGCCAAGTTACAGTGCTAGGATCTGTGTCGCCAAGGTCGATACCAAGTCTATCAAGTTCGGTTTGTGATAAAACCTGCTCAGAACTTGCTTTTGTTAAACCCGAAATATTTTTATAAAACAGTGATGTTGCAAGCAGTGACTCTTCAGCAAAATACCATTCCAAACCTAGATCGTATTGTTTCGCTTTATAAGGCTTGAGTGACGGGCCTGCACCCATCTTAATTGTCGCTGATGGATCATCAATACTCGGCGTATTAATACTGATTGAAGAGCGTAAATCAGATAATTTTGGCCGAGTAATTGCGTGTGAATAACTAAAGCGACCGACTAAGTCCTCTGTAATATCGTAAGCAAGGTTAAAAGACGGTAGCCATTCATCACCTTCACTTACTGATTCACGCCAGCCATAACCTGCAGCATAGTTTGCACCGTCGCCACGTCCCGCAGTGAAACCATCTTTGTAAATATGATCTAAATTTACGATACGACTGGTGTTTTTGTTATCAACATAACGTACACCAACATTACCACGTAGCTCTTTATCAAATATGTAGTTTCTGAAATCTAACTGGACAAATGCTGTAGCAACTTCTTCTTTAATATAATAAGTGCGTCTAAAATCTTCTTTGGCTTGAAAAAAGTCTGCCCCAGCAAAGGCGTTGAACATGGCATTATAATCAGGTGCTAACCAAGTACTACTGTTAAGCGTTGATGAACCAGGAATTGAAGCGTTGTTACCAAAACTTACACCTTGTTTATCTAAAGTGGTATTAAACAAGCTGCCATCAATTTGGGCTGCATCTAGCGATATAACACGCTCTTCTGCTATTGCGCCTGATGTTTTATTTGTATCTTTATTGATGTCTTTCCAGTTATTTAAATTATAGTGTTGTTCTGTTTCAAAACTACGCTGACCAACACCAAACTTAACTGTGTATTCATCGTTAATCTCGTATGTAAAATCAACTCTAATAGTTTTATTTTCACTTTCAATCGTTTGAGAGCGGTTACGCACTAAACCAGCGGTGTAATTACTTGGATCTGTCATCACCGATGCTATTTCATCTTTACTATAATTACCGCCAGGTGCCTGACCTGCAGCAAATGCAAATGACGGCATAGTGGTGTTTAACTCACCGCTACCAATCGCTTGTCCGCCCGGGTTATTAATTAATGATAAAGGGTCTATATTACTATCAAAACTATAGGCCACGGTAGATTGATTACTATCTAGGGCAAAGGTGGTCATATTCGGAATGTCTAAATCTGATTTACCCTGGCCAATTAGGAAGTTCATTTTAAAACGATCGTTAATAAACCAATTTCCAGTAAAGCTAACTTGGTCAAATGCTGATTCAGATGTATCTTTGCGTGTTTCTGAACGGATAATGGCGTTTGAATATGCACCAGCGACTATAGTGTTATTATTATCTACATAAATGTTTTCAGGAACGATATTTTTTTGATCTCGTAATAATACTTCGTAGTGATATTCTTCAGAATCATTATCCAAGCTTGCATGCAACACATCTAAGTTGAATGAGAGATCATCAGTAGGCGCATATTGAAAAGCAATTGTTGCACCAAGACGTTTTTGTTGTTTTGAATACAATGAATAGCGAGGAATACGCGGTAAATATAATCCATCTAAATTTTCATTGGTGTAATTCCCGTTAGGCATCAGTAATGTTTTAGGTGCTACGGTAAGATAATTTGAGCCGCCTTGACCAACAGGTAAACCATCTTCGACAAAACTGGGGTTGTTTACAGTCCAACGTCCAGTTGATGAACCTTCACTTTGTACTGTGCCATCAGAGTATGCAATAGAGGCAAGTACACCAAACTTATTATCCCAGTTATTACTTAGCATAAAAGAAGCACGAGGCGATACATCCTCATCAACATCACTATAACGAGCATTGACATTGTAAGCGCCTTTAAATCCATCATATTGAAATGGACGCGCCGTTTGTAAGTTAACATTGCCTGAGATGCCACCGTCTTCAAGTTCAGCAGAAACGGTTTTATTAATATCTATTTGGGTAAACAGTTCAGATGCGAATACGTTAAAATCAAATGCACGAGATGTATTAGAACCACCCGCAGCGTCTGTTGCAGCACCAGCAGATGCGGACTCCATGCCATTAATTGTGGTTTTAACGTAACGAGAACCTAGACCACGAATGGTAATTTGACGACCTTCACCTGCATCCTCTTCAATAGAGATACCAGGTACACGCGAAAGTGAGTCAGCAACATTTAAGTCAGGAAATTTACCAATATCTTCAGCAATGATAGTCTCACGTGTACCAACGGCTTCACGCTTAGACATTAAAGCGGCATTGATACTACCGCGAAAACCTTTTACTTCGATCACTTCAAGTTGATCATCAGCAACAGCTTCATCTTGAGGCGCTGCATATGCTAAGCCACTGGTCAATGCGCCACTGAGTATTAAATTGGTCATTAACTTACTAAGTTTAAAATTGTGTGTGCTGGTTGTCATAGTGGTTCCACGTTCTACTTATTGTTATTAAGTTAACATGACTTGAAAGAGTGTGTTTGTCATGTACTTGTTCTGATTCTTATTACACCTAACCTCATAATCCATAATGGGAAAAACAACGAGAAAGTATGTAGCGAAGTATTGATTAATTATTTTTGCTACCGGTGGCATAGGTGGAAAGTATAATGTTATTGATGTGATGTCAAACGAAAAACATAACATCATTCATCTTTAATTTACATTTTCAATGGCGTGCGAATACCATTTAAGTGCAACATTATTTATAAGCACTGTGGTTTAACTGATTATTAGCCATCGGCTGCACTTCGTTTTAATTATAAATAACTGATGCGCTACTTTAGTCGTATAATTACAACATAAGGTATTATTGTTAGTATGTGATTAATTTATGATTATCAATTAAGAAAGGCAATTAACATTGAGTTGTCTGTATTGTGCGCATAGAAAAACAGCTTAATTAAAATGTTAATTAAGCTGTTTACTTTAGGGGAATTTAAAGTTTAAACATTGTTTTATAAGTTGTAGCGTATTCCTAAAAAGAACTGTCGGCCGGTATGATTATATTCACGTGGTAAATCTAAACTGCCATCACCCGTTGTATAAAGGCGTTCATACTCGTCGGTAAGGTTAATTGCTTCAAATGTTACGGTGACATTTTCATTAATATTATAAAAGGCTGATAGGTCAAAATGTGTTGGACCAGATGTCGCTTCTTCAGCATTACCATTGTTACCCGTGTAATCAGTGATGTAATTGTCGCGTTTATTCACTGAAGCACGAGCGCCATAGTTTTCTTCTTCATAATACAGGGTAAAGTTATAAGAATTTTTAGAAAGACCCGTAATTTCACCTGCAGATACATACGTATAGTTAGACACTAACCCCATATTTTTTAACAACCCAGGTAGGAATGAAAAAGGTTGCTGATAAATAAGTTCAAGCCCTTTGATCACAGTTCCTTGACCATTTACAGGGACGAAATGTGTGTAAGGAGTAGTTCTAGGATCGAGTGCACTTGATGGATCATATTGCGGATCATTATCAATGAAAGGTAAATAAGCAGGATCGACTAGTTTTTCTTCACTATCACTTTTTATAAAAGAGCCAATGTCTTTGTAAAACGCTGTTGCTGCTAATAGCGATTCTTCTGCAAAGTACCATTCAACACCAAAGTCTGTATTGGTAGAGGTAAATGGGTCTAAGAATGGGTTACCCGCACTAACAGTGCCGTTTAAATAAGAAAACGATGGATTACCAGGATTAAGTGAACTCAAACTCGGGCGGGTCATGGTTTTAGATAAACCCAGCCTTACAATCACATCATCGGTTGCATCAAGGGCTAAATTTAGCACTGGTAAAATATTGTCATAGCTATTGTCGATTGATACCGCATCAGTTTGAATAAAACCTGTTGATGTGGTCTCAGTTTTTACATAGCGAACACCTGCATTAGTTCTGAGCAGCATACTTGAAATTTCATACTCAAAATTTGTTTCGATGTAGGCAGCCATTGTTTCTTCTTCAACTTTCCAGCTCTGCGCACTGCGTGGCACCCACTCTTTAACTAAAAGCTGTGAATTTATTGCATCAAAATCAGCCACTATAAAGGGTGATAACGTACCGTCATAACCGGTGCCAAAATCATCGTAGGGCATTAACTGAGAAAATCCAGCTGCAGAATCTTGATCAGGAAAACCGTTTATTTGTGATTCATCGTAACTAACCGTTCTGTCGTTATAGGCAATACCGCCTTTGATATTCATCATATCCATCTCGTATGATAAATCAATTTTAGCGGTGTCATTTTCTCGTAGTACATCGGTTGCACGTAAGCGCCCATCGGCTAAATCAAAGGAGTTGGCATCTAGAGTATCGTAATCGTAATTCATCACAGCGGTATTATTGCTGGTGCCAAAATCCATCGATACTCTATGAGGTGTGTTATTGGTCATGTTATAACGATACTGTTCAGAGCGAGCATCCGATTCAGCAGTGCCCACCATAGCGTCTAATCGAAGGTAATCAGATAAGTGATATTTAGCTGAGAATACGTATTGTTTAAATTTTGTTTTTGAAATCTGCTGACGACTTTCTACTCGAGATTTAACGCCGTTAAATGTCGCTGCTTGGATCTGTTTTCCATTGTCAGCAATGGTAATCGATTCAGGAGTAATTTCGCTGAATGTGTTTCTAAACATCTCGAAAAAGTTGTACATAGTACGGTCATTATCAAGAGTTGAATGTAATGTATCTAGTGTAAGGACCAGATCATCGTTAGGAGCATATTGTAATGAACCGGTAAAGCCTAAACGGTCTTGTTCATTACCGAAAAAATCAGGGCGAGGCAGGCGAGGCGTATATAAGCAGTTCACAGCATCGACTGTTTGACCTTCGAACTCACAGTCCCCTGTTTTGGGTGTGCCAATAACTTCAGTATTAGAGGTGTCAGCATAGATACCGCCACCATCAAGTACGGGGGTGGTCCAGCGTACTGTACCAAAGCCTTCTTGGCGCACGGTGCGTTCAGATTTTGCGACAGAGAATAAAGCCCCGATTGTATCATCAGCAAATGTGTTGCTGATCATAAATACCATCCGTGGGTCGACTTCTTCAGTGAGGTCGTTATAACCGGCTTGCGCAGACGCTGCAACATGAAAGCCTGTTGTGTCAAACGGACGTGCAGAATACATATCAACAGTCCCGGCTATACCACCTTCTTCAGTTGCGGCCGTGGGCGTTTTTTGGATATCAACACGATTAAATAGTTCGGATGCAAATATATTAAAGTCAAATGCACGGCCACCATTTACGCCGCCACCAGAGTCGGTGCCATCGGTACTAGCAGGTACTTCCATACCGTTTAAGGTAGTACGTGTAAATGCAGGACCTAAACCACGTAAGGTAATTTGCCGTCCTTCACCACCTTCACGAGAAATAGCTACCCCAGGAATACGTTGTAATGATTCGGCGATATTCAGATCAGGGAATTTACCAATATCTTCAGCCGCGATAGATTCAGTGGTATTTACTTCAAAACGTTTAGTTGCTAACGATTTATTTAATGATGATCTAAATCCAGTTACTTGAATTAACTCAATGTCATTTTGGGCTTTAGTATCTGTTTGTGGCTGTTCATCGGCTGCGATTGCATACGATGTTGTGCCCAGTAGTAAGGCACTAACAATGCAGTTAAGTGGCTTGAGAACGAACTTATTTGCAGTCTTCATTGTGTGTTCCTTTTTTATGCTGTTGATTTGAGCTTTTATTTTTATTACTTTATTTAGCCAGTCAAATATAAGTCTATGATTAAATGTCATAAAACTATGATTTGAATCGATAGCAATATCAGCTAAATACAAATGCTACCGGTGGCATAGAAATCAAGCTATATCTAAAAAAGCGTATTGTCAAACCTAATAAATTACATTTTTCATGGTTTATTTACATTTTTTTTGCAGTAAAAGTACATTAAGGACTGGTTCAATTTTATTCAGCACTATGATTTAACTTGTTATTTGCCACCGGTGGCAGTTGGTGGTATGTTTATAACTGGAACTACATTTTAATAAAATTATTTTTCACTAAACTACAAAAAATAATTTTATTACGAGCTAAACTGATTTTTTAAAAACGACAAAGAGCGAGTAGAATGGGAAAATTAATTGCAGCAATATTTATCATGATGAGTTTTTCAAGTATGTCAGCAACTACTAAAGTTCAGCTTTTTATGGCAGGGGATTCAACCATGTCAATTAAAGAAGTGAAGGATTACCCTGAAACAGGTTGGGGAATGCCCTTTAGTATCTTTTTTAATGACAGCATCGACGTTAAAAATCGTGCTAAAAATGGTCGTAGTACACGCACCTTTATCAGTGAAGGCTTGTGGGCAGGGATTATAAATGAACTTAATAAAGGTGATTTTGTGATCATTCAATTTGGTCATAACGATCAGTCAAAACACAAAGTGGACCGTTACACTACACCAGAGCAATATAAGCAAAACCTAGTTAATTTTATTGCTGAAGTAAGAGCAAAGCAGGCACAGCCATTACTGATGACTCCGGTAACGCGTCGTAATTTTGATGAAAAAGGTCAGATCAAAGACAGCCATCCTATTTACGCTGATATAGTAAGAGATGTAGCCAAACAGACTGAGGTCGATTTTATTGACATGGAACGAGTGACCCAACAGTATTTTCAAAAGCTTGGTGGGATCAACTCACGCTTACGTTTTATGCATATAGCACCTAACTTGCATCCAAATTACCCTATGGGCGTAGAAGACAATACCCATTTCAATGAACTCGGTGCTCGAGAAGTTGCTCAATTAGTATTAATAGAAATGAAAAAAATAAATCACCCACTCGTTAAACAATTACGCATACCTGATCCAAAACATTTAAAATAAAAATAATATTTATAAATCATATTGTTATGTTTGATACAGCTAATAACGTGTGTAGTTTATTTAGTGTACTGTAATTGCATTGAATGAGTGTAAGTGCATTTAATGCAATAATCACTCTGCACTTAGCTTAATCGACAGGATCAATTGAGTAGTTAAAATCAATGATTGAATTAACCACCCAGCAGACCCATTAATGTAATGATGGTTAAATTATTTTGACTATCTTTATCACTTATTAAAGGCAATGAGGAGTACGCATGTCTGGGTTATCTGCAATACCGTTTTCTTTACTTGAGCTTAGCCCAATGAAAGAAGATGCCACCGTCTCAAGTACTCTTGCAAATAGTGTCGCTTATGCACAAAAAGCTGATGAACTCGGTTTTAACCGATTTTGGATGGCTGAACATCATAATATGCCGGGAATTGTCTGCGCGGCAACCTCTGTATTAATTGGCCACATAGCAGGGCAAACTAAAACTATACGAGTAGGTGCTGGTGGCGTTATGTTACCAAATCACCCGCCACTGATTGTTGCAGAGCAATACGGCACGTTAGAGAGTTTATACCCTGGGCGTATTGATTTAGGTTTAGGTCGCGCTCCAGGTAGCGATCATATAACCAGTCGTGCTCTGCGCCGAGATGAACGACGCGCTGAAAACTTTGCCGATGAAGTCACTGAACTGCAAACTTTATTAGGCCCTTACGATGGTAGTCACCCTGTTCGCGCTATTCCTGGCGAGAACACCAATGTACCTATTTGGTTACTTGGTTCCAGTTTATACAGTGCGCAACTAGCTGCTAAAAAAGGCCTCCCTTATGTGTTTGCTGGCCACTTTGCACCGCGTTTTGTTTATGATGCAATCGCTTTATATCGCCGTGAATTTCAACCTTCTGATGTGTTAGACAAACCGTATGTAATGCTTGGCTTACCGATAGTTGCAGCAGATAGCGATGAACATGCACAGTTTTTAGCAACCACGTCAAAACAGCGTATCTTAGCACTATTACGTGGTGATCCTTTATGGCTAAAAGCTCCCGTTAAAAGCATGGCTGGATTATGGAATGAGCAAGAGCAGGCTCAGGTTGAAAACTTTTTAGGATTATCTGTGGTAGGGAGTCCAGTGACCATTGCTCATAAGCTAAATATGATAGTCAAAGAGCTTGGTGTCGATGAGTTCATTTTTACCAATGATCTTTACCAAAGTAGCGACCGTCATCACGCGTTGGAGATTTTACGGTCAATAAAAGCATAACCACTGAAAATTAAGCTAAGGTACACTTAACCCCCGTTACAATACAGAAACTAGCTAATACACAATGTTTACTAGTTTCTGAACTCTACTTAAAAGTGCAAAACACAGCACTAATCTTATTTAAGCTTGCGTTCTGTTTTTATAATCAATTCGATTTATATAATCAATTTTAACGTTTGATTTAAACACATTAAAATGAAGGTATAAACCAATAAAGTAATTACAAAGGAAGGCATATTTTGAAACCTCAAGACCCCAAAATCACAAATACTTTCGATAAAACAGCATTGATCGCGGAAGGTGGTGGGCAACGAGGGATCTTCACCGCAGGTGTACTCGATGCATGGCTTGAACATGAATATGACCCATTCGATTTATTTATTGGTACTTCAGCAGGTTCACAAAACCTTACTAGCTATTTAGCTCGCCAAAAAGGGTATGCCAAACGCTTAATCAGAGGGCTTTCGCGTCACAAACGATTTTTTCAATTAGGCCGTGGTTTAGTTGGTAAACATATAGTCGACTTAGACTGGTACTTTGATAAAACTACCGAAGTTAACAGAGCACTTGATTTTAAAACTGCAAAAGCAAGTTTGGGTGAACGAGAGTTACTTATTACCGCCACTAATGCCCGTGATCGAAAACCTTATTTTTTATCACCAACCGGTGAAGGCCAGCAATGGCGAGATCTATTGAAAGCGTCAAGTGCACTGCCATTTTTATATAAACAAGGTGTAAAACTCACGCCATGGTTAAATGCATTAGCTGCTAATGAAATAGATAAAACCGACGTACACGCTGAGTCAGACTTTTACCTAGATGGTGGCCTTGCTGCGCCACTACCAGTGCGCGAAGCCTACAATCGTGGTGCACGTAAAATTGTGGTGATCCGCACAGTTGATCAAGACTTTCAAGCGCAATCGGCATGGGTAAACAAGTTAAAAGCGTTTGTTTGTGCATCAGGATATTGCCCAAAAACCTTAGATTACTTATTACAACACGAACAAGCGTATGAGGATGAGTTAGCATTTATTGCCAATCCTCCGAAAGATGTAGAAATAATACAAATTTTTGCAAACCAAAAGCTTTCGAGCAAATTACTTGGTAGTTCAACCAATGATCTACGTCGTGATTATAAATTAGGTTTATTGGCAGGTAATAACTATTTTACTGAGCAATACCCAGCAAACAATACCCACCCTGTTGCTGTGGCTAACTAATTGGTATTAATGAATTTATTCCTATCAGTTGTATGTGAGTTGGATAAGTATCATGTGTTGTTAGTTTGTAATTAATAAGCGAGTCATAAATGGCTCGCATTAACGACCCGAGGCCTGCATTTATAATTACTGATCGCTGCGCCAATTAAAACAAATGCCAATGCAATTAAAACTGACCATGAAAAATGTATTTGTTGAGCCATAACCAGTAACACGGTAGATAGTAGCGGTGTTAAAAAACTCAAAGAGGCGAGTAACGTTTTATTACCTCTTTTTAAAGCGATGTCCCATAAGTAAAATGCGCCACCGACAGGTCCTAACCCTAACAAAAAAATACCTACAGTCTGCGTTAATGAAAAACGTGTGACTGTTTGTTCAAAATATATATGTGCCAATAAGGCCAAAATAGCTACATAAAGAGAAAGCCAACCAATATCATCAACGTGATTATCAAAGCGAGTCATGAACAATGAATAACTCGACCATAATAGCGCACAACTCGCAGCAAATAGGTAGCCTAAAAAGTACTGGCTATTGATAGTAAAACCACTGCCATCACTAATTAAAAACACGATCCCTATAAAACCAACCAGCCCGCCTATAATCGCATTTATTTTGTTTTCAGACCGCGCGACAAAAACACCCAATAACAATGGCCATAAATATACAATCAGGCTAATTTCGATCAATGGTGCATATTTAAGTGCCATAAAATAACAAAAATGAAAACCAAATAAACCAACTATGCCAATAATTGTTTGCGCCTTACCAAGTGTAGGCAGAGTTAACAAAGGCTGCTTGGTAACAAGCCGTTTAATAAACAGCAATAAGAACGACACAAAGAAGCACATAAATAGTAATTGAAAAGCCGGTAATGCTTTAGTTAAATTACCTAACAATGCTAATGCGCCCCATAAAAAAATAGCTAATACGCCGAAAATTGTAGACATAGCAAACATTTAATTAAAAATTAATTGATAAAGGTAGTTTATCAATTTTACTATCTAACACTGTGCTTAAAAGGCGATATTGTTGACGCTAAAGCTGCTTTTTTAAGTCTCGTGGGGATTGTTTGAAGTAGCAAGTGAAGGCGCGACTAAAAGCTGATGGGTCGTTATAACCAACCTGTTCACCAATTACTGCTATAGGTAAATCAGAGTAACAAAGTAAGGAACGCGCATGTTCCATTCTTAATTGCGTGTGATGTTTAACCGGGCTGGTGTGCATACATTGCTTAAAAACCGCTTTGAATTGAGTAACACTTAAACATGCAACCGCAGCCATATCATTCAATGTATAGTCTATCGATAAATCTTTTTTTATTAATAACAAAACGTTATTTATCCGCGGATCAATAGTCGCATTGGTAGTTTGTTGCCTGAGTAACACCAAAAATAAATTAAAACATAACGCTGCTTCATCTATGTTAGTTACACCTTGCAACTGCTTTTGGGTAAAACTTAGATAGCTCATTAATTTATCGTCAATACTGAAACAGGGGGCATTCATCGTCGTTAAGTTATTTGGGAGCTCTAATAAATCGGCCACTATAAAACGTGCATTTTCATCTGATTTAAACGCATGTAGAGTATTTTTAGGGATCACAACACATTGACCAACACCAACAGGCGCCGCGAAATTATTCATTTCAAGTTCTATATAGCCACTAAGTGGCAAAACAAGTTGGTGATAGTGGTGCTGGTGGCTGTGGATTTTTCGTGTGTAGTATCGAATCGATAAGCTATTCATCTATTAAATTTAATAATTGCTATGACAAACAATCATGAAGGGAATTGTAGGGTGTTGTAAATAACTTATTGATATTTTAATACACTCAATACTTGCTAATTTATATCAGCAAGATAAAGTATTGCCAACTAAATATTCTTAAATTCAGCATATGTATTCTATTGCAGGTTGAAAAATAATAACAAGGGCAAACATGTTTGATTTAATCGTAGGCAGTATAAATAACCTGCTTTGGGGTGAAGGACAAATACTGATCTACATTTTACTGTTTACAGGTATTTGGTTTTCAGTACGCTTAAAACTGATTCAAATTTTAAAATTTAAACACATGTTCAGCCTTCTCAAAGGCAGTAGCAAATGCAATAAAAACGACATTAGTTCGTTTCAAGCACTGTGCACCGGATTAAGTGCGCGGGTTGGAACTGGCAATTTAGCCGGTGTTGCTGTTGCGATATCATTAGGTGGCAGTGGCGCCATATTTTGGATGTGGGTGATTGCCATACTGGGCATGGCGACCGGTTTTGCAGAAAGCGTACTTGGCCAAGTGTATAAAGTACGCGATAGCCAAGGCGAATTCAGAGGTGGCCCCGCTTATTATATTCAACAAGGAATAGGCAGTCGTAGTCTCGCTATCGCGTTTGCGTTGTGTTTGTTCTTAGGTTATGGCTTTACTTTTAGCGCGATGCAAACCAACACCATTACTGATGCGCTTAATTTCGCTTTTGAAATTCCAACCTTATATTCAGGCATAGTCATAACTCTGCTTGCAGGCTCTATTATACTCGGTGGCTTTAAAGCTATTGCCCGCTTTGCTGAGCGAGTAGTGCCGGTGATGGGCATTGTATTTGTACTGGCAGCTGTGATTATTACCTTGATTAACTTCACCCAAGTACCTGCTATGTTGAAGGATATATTCTTATCTGCTTTTGGGCTGCAAGAAGCCGGTGCAGGCGCAATGGGTGCGGCAATCAAAAACGGTATTCAACGTGGCTTGTATTCAAACGAGGCTGGCGCAGGCAGTGTACCGCATGCATCAGCAAGTGCGTCACCCATTCCAAATCACCCAGTAACGCAAGGGTATATTCAAATGCTTGGGGTGTTTTTTGATACTATAGTGTTGTGTAGTTGTACCGCTGTGATTATCTTATTGGCTGATATTGATATCAGTGGTGAGATGGCAGGCATTCGCTTAACACAAGCGGCAATGACCGCACATTTAGCACAAGGGGGCGTGTACTTTGTAGCAGCAGCCATTACTTTATTTGCCTTTACCTCGGTAGTGGCTAATTACGCTTACGCCGAAAGTAACCTACATTTATTTAAGCTCGATAATAAAGTAGGGCGCGGCATTTACACATTTTTATATCTATCAATGATGATGTGGGGGGCGTCTGCCACATTAAAAGAAGTATGGGATTTAGCCGATATTGCTCTTGGCTTGATGACAGTTGTCAATGTAATTGCCATAATACTGCTCACCCCGACTATTTTAAATGTCACAGACGATTATAATAGGCAACGAGCTGAAGGTATTGAGCCTGAATTTAATGCAAAAAATGTGCTCATTCAAGGTAAAACCGAGCAGGGTATTTGGCACTAAACATGACTATTGTCGCGAGGTTTTTTGCATAAGTATTCACCTTGCTGGTTGTTGAAAATGATTAAGTATTTTTATGATTGATATATATGCAGGTAAAACTGCGGCAAAAATAATTACAGAACAAGGTTTTAAGCCCGACCTTTTTAATGCCTTTTTAGGTGCATCCGGTGGCCCTAAATGGTTTACTTTATTTGGTTTAGATAAGTATATTTTTGGTGAGTTTTTTAAAAACCGATCATCGCAACTCAATTTAATTGGATCATCGGCTGGAGCATTCAGATCTGCATGTTTTTCACAAAACGATCCCGTTGCGGCCATTGAACGCTTAGCAAAATCGTATTCGCAAACCCGATATTCTAGTAATAAACCCACTCCTAATGAAATTACCACTAAAGCCCGCGCACTACTCGAAGATGTGTTTGGTAATCATGGCGTTACAGAAATAATCAATAACCCGGTATTTAAAGCGCATTTTATCGTTGCAAAATCTAACGGGTTAATTGCCAGTGAACATAAATTAATACAGCTTTTGGGTTTATCAAAAAGTTATCTGTTTAATCGCGTTAATCGTAAATTATTAGGCGGGCAATATGAGCGTTTTATTTTTGGCGCACCGAATAGTAATTTAAGTATTACTGACAGCTACAATTTTAAAACTCAAAATATCGCACTCACACAAACAAATTTAAAAGATGCCTTACTGGCATCGGGATCAATACCGCTAGTAATGCAAGGTATAAAAAATATTGCCGGCGCGCCTGCAGGCATGTATCGCGATGGTGGTATTGTTGATTACCACTTTGATTTTAAAATTAACAATCCTGGACTTATTCTATATCCACATTTCAATTCAGATCCAAAAGCAGGGTGGTTTGATAAAAGTTTAAAACGTAAAGTCGCCGCTGAAAATTACGATAACGTAGTAATGATCACTCCCTCTAAAAAATTCATCGCCAGCTTACCTTACGGAAAAATCCCCGACAGAAACGACTTTACAGAACTCGATGTGGATACACGCATTAAATATTGGAACACCGTGTTTAGTGAAACTGAAAAATTAGCCGATGATTTTGATAAAAAACTCAATAGTGAAAATGTTGAGCTGAAAATAATTGAATGATCTAATCTATCAAGTAATGTAGTTTTATGAGTCGTAGTTAATAATCCATAAATTATCGTACGTAATATTAAAGGAAAGGGCGAAAGTCCTTTTTATCAATTATTTACAATGTTAGCAATAAGATATAATGGCACTAGTGAGTTTTCATAAATAACTTTCTGTATTCATTTATAGAAGATTCTGAATCTGCAAAATAAGTTTGATGTGAATTTTGAACAATTAATGAGTTAAATAATTTTACATCTTCTGTTGTACATAACTCATTAAAAAATTTAGTGTTTATATCACGTAAGATTACATACCCAAACTTTGGTGAGATTGGAAAATAGAGATCTTTACCATTACCAGTAATACTTTTAAGACTTACTACTGGTGAATCAGAAGTAATAAATGAAATGTCTGAAGAGTTAATTAATGGGATATGAATATCGATATTACAATTTGTTAAGAGATTAAGAGCGTAATTTTGCCCAAAGACAAAACTAAAAAACCACCAGTGTTTTCTAAATACACTCAATAGAATGTCAATATCTTTTTCATCTCTAAAATTCTCATTTAAAGAAAATCTAGGCCACAAATTTAACTTAGAAAAACTACTATCTTTTAAATCTTTAGTCCTAGTTGCCTGATGACCAAGAAAATTCATAAAATCTTTAAAGTAATCTGAGTTTTCAAGGATATTAAAATCACCATTACTTAGTTGAGGCAAAACTTTAAGCATTTCACCCTCTATTTTAGAATGATAATTCTCTAAAAGGTTAATTTTCCAGTTATTAACACTATCGGATTGTTTTAAAGCAGCTTTAAACTAATTGTAGTAATGAAGGTTTATCTCGTAATTAGAATCAGATATAAACTTAAGAATGATCTTAATATATAGATCTTCATAATTTTCAATATGTTCCAATTTATAAAAAAAATCTTGCTTAGGTACTCCAAGTGCGGTTTCAGTTGCTGCAATATGTTTTTTAGTAGCAAAGTAAGCTAATTTATTATCAACCTGCCAATTTTCTAGATAACGCCGCCAAACAAAATGATGATTTTTTTTTGGTACTAATTTTTTGGATTCTAGCAAAATTAACTTCCTGTCTTTTCTGAAATATCACCAACAATATCTAGTAATTGGTTCTGTAATTCAAATAAATACTTATCTTGTGTAGATGTCTGTCTTTTGAGGTTTTGGTACATTTGCTCTGATTTCTTAGCAGAACATTTATATCGGTGTACTAACTGTAAATCAGATGGTTTTACTATACCCCAAGGCGTAGTCATTTTGTTGTCGTGATATCAAATTCTATAATCTGCCCATGGGCGAGTAGGAGAAAATAGCCTAGATAAATTATTTAAATTTGCTTTAGCTGACGCGTTTGATAAAAGTATAGCTATAAAAAATTTGAATTAAAACTAATTGAAAAATTTAAGCTGTAAGTTATTTTTGGCT
>NZ_JACJEE010000028.1:0-60027 GCF_014163915.1 Pseudoalteromonas sp. SR41-8 | reverse complement strand
TCTAGGTTCTAGGTTCTAGCGAAGTTTATGATAACTATTTAGTTAACACAAACGTTTAACTATTTTTTGGCGTAACTTTAATTAAGCTGCTGGCGGCGATGGCAAATAAGCAATAACCGGTAAAGTACCAAAAACCTGTACCAAATTCGGCATGCATGTTGATCAATTCCCCCATCTGGCCATCGGCGTTACCAGCAAGGTAAGCCACAATCAAAGCAATGACAAAAACATCTACCATGCTCCATTTACTCAAGCCTTGTATAACTTGACCGAGTATATGCTTTAATTTGTTCATCGGTATTAAACAATAAACTAATTGCATCAACAGTTTTAAAGCTGGCACCACAATTGAAAACAATGCTACCAATGCTGCGACTAGGTAATTTTTATTATTGGCAAGTTCGTTAACCGTGCCCCAAATGCTCCGTGTTTTTTTATAAGCACTAATTTCACCTTCGAGTTTATCAAGGCCCAACATGCTCGACGCCATCATTAACATATTGCGGGTATGACGGTCACCTTCATCAGCAATCATAGCAATTCCTGTTTTGGCGAGCTTTGATTTATCAATTTTCCCCTCAAGGGTTAGCACAGGCTGAGTAACGCCAGGTAATAACAACGCCAGAGCAATTAAAATAGTCGTGATCGGCAGTAATAAACGCATAGTCGTCTTTTAAAGTATATTGATAATGGCGCATCATACTCAAGGTATTAAGTATCTTCAATAATTGAGGCTAAAACCTCATCGCCGTATTGCCGTGCTACGAGCATGGCATTATAAATGACATCGATGGGAGAAGCTGGCCGAATGGTTTCTAACAATTTAACTGCTAATGGCCAATTATCTTCCTCTACCGCGCGAGCTAACTGCAAAGTAGCACCTAACATACCGTTAAAGTTAAGCAGTGCACTCGATAAATCATCGCCTAAACAAAACTCTTTTGCGATAACATCCAGTTCCATATTTAAAATAGCATCGAGCACTGACATCAAGCCAACTAAGTAACCACGCTGAGACATTTCCTTACCGCCAGGCTCTAGCATTAACTGCATGAAATGCGCACGAGTTAACCCCAACTTAGTTAGTTCACTAGGTTTATCAACCCCTAGTTCACTAAGGGCCAACACTCTTACAAATTGACGAATTGCATCTTCACCTAAATAAATAACCGCTTGTGAAATAGAGGTGATCACTAAATTTTGGTTACCAGAGCGTGCATTCACTAATTTAAGAATACGAGCAGTTAAACCGACGTCTTTAGATACCCGCTGGTGGACTTCATCAAAATCGAGATCTGGGCGCGACGTACAGCGCAGCAAATCAAAAACAGCAAATTTAGATGGCTCAACATTATGGTAGCTGAGCATTTCTGGACGCGCGAAAAAGAAGCCTTGAAAGTAATCGCAGCCGGCACTTTTTAGCAACATAAATTGTTCGTGCGTTTCAATTCGTTCAACTATGATTTTTACATCAGGAAAACGGCGTTTAAGCTTTTTTAACAGCATATTGGTTTTAATGATGGGCTCTTCAACTTCAAGCTTTATATAATCAACTAAATGTAATAATGGCTCCCATTTTTCATCTCCATCATAATCATCGAGAGCAAAAGTATAGCCATCTTTTTTTAGAGCCGTAACTCGACTGGTCACTTTATCAATGTTGTCGGCTCGTTCAACGATTTCTATTACTGCGCTATCTGGTTGCAATAATTTAGGGAAATCATCTAACAGGGCATCTGAAGATAGGTTTATAAAAGCGCGTTGGTTCGCAGTAAGTTTATTTATACCAATAAGCATTAAAGCGTTAAAAAACAGCCGCCCAGTAGCCTGACCATCTGTTGTGCCAATAGGGAATGCGTTATTTATCGAATCTCGATACAGTAATTCGTATGCATAAATGCCTGTTTCAGCATCAAAAATAGGCTGCCTGGCAATGTATTGTGTAACAAGTTTTGGCACCTCGGCGGTTATCTGCGTATTAAGCATATTATTTCCTGCTAATAACTATAGTGACTCTTGCCAGCTAAATTGTTGTTATTTTATGTACTCAGTATAGTAAGGTTTTTGCGCCTTGCCTAAACTTGTAAGTAATAATGCTCCTTTTATTGAATGTCTGCAAACCATCTGTAAAGTCAAAGTTTTCACTATACCCACACTAAAATAATGGATAAGTTCTAATTTGACTGATGATTGAGTATAATAAGGGCTTACTTTTCTGTTAACCCCCAAAAGAGCCTTGATATGAGCATTGAACAAGCCTTAGTTGAACGCAGTAATAACCAATGTGAGCTATGTACTGCAACTGAAAACCTTTCTGTATACGAAGTGCCACCTGTCACTGAAGCTCATTCAGATAAATGTATTTATACTTGCCAAACGTGTAAAGACCAAGTTGAAGGCACCACTGATATTACCCCTACTCATTGGCATTGTTTAAACGATAGCATGTGGAGCCAAACACCTGCGGTACAAGTGGTGGCGTACCGTATGCTAACCCGTTTAGCTGCTGATAATGGCTGGGCACAAGATGCGCTAGACATGATCTATCTTGAAGAAGATACGTTAGCATGGGCTAAAAAAGTACTTGCTGAAAATGATGATATTAAACATGTTGATAGCAACGGCGTGGTACTGCAAGCCGGCGATACAGTCACACTTATTAAAGATTTAGATGTTAAGGGCAGTAGCTTAACGGCTAAACGTGGTACTGCTGTGCGTAATATCGGCTTAACCAGCAACCCTGAACATATTGAAGGACGTGTTGACGGTCAGCGCATTGTTATTTTGACCAAGTTTGTGAAGAAGTAAATATATCTCTGCCTACAAAAAGGTGCATTTATGCGCCTTTTTTGTTATTAAATAACAACTTAGAATAATTAAGCTATGATTAAGTAACTACCCCGTACACTTATAGTAATTAAGAATTCACCGATTTAATTACATCAAGGAATAAGCCATGCTATTACACAAACCAAATGCAATTTTAAAATCGATTGTTGGTATTAGTCTATTAGCCAGTAGTGCTGTTGTGCTTTCAGGATGCCAAAATCAATCTGAGCCAACTAAACAGATGACTGATGATGCAGCTATGGCCACTTTAACAACTCAAGTTAGCTACCTTGATCGTAGTATGCTACGTCCGGGATCACAACTCACAGTGACTTTAGCTGATGTGTCAAAGATGGATACTGAAGCAGAAATAATTAGTCAACAAACTATTGATATCAATGGCGCACCACCTTACACGGTAGAGCTTAGTTATGACACAAGAAAAATTGCTCAACGTCATCGCTATAGTTTGATGGCACGGATCACCAATCAAGACCAACTATTATATGTAAGCACTACACATAACAATCCATTTGAGCAATCACAACAAGCATCTTTTGAAGTCGTCGTGTCTAAAGTTGCGCCGCAAAAGCCCAATGTCGATTTAGTAAATACGTATTTTAAAGCTGTTACTATAAATGGCGTGCAAGTCACTGTTGAAACAAAAGAACCCTTTATTCAATTTAGTAAAGATAACAAAAGCCATGGCTTTTTAGGCTGCAATAATTTTGCTGGTAGTTATCAAGTAGATCAACAAGCACTGACATTCAGCCCGCAAGCTAGTACTAGAAAAATGTGCTCTCAAGGTATGGAACAAGAAACTGCAATGTCTGGCGTACTAGAAAATACTGCGACGTGGAATATTAATGGTGAATCACTCACCTTAAAAGATAAGCAAGGTAAAGTACTGGCAACATTTAAAGCCGTGTATTTTAATTAACTCTAATCACTCTCTGTAATTAAACGCCCAGTAAACTGGGCGTTTCGATGTTTATTCGGCAACTAATTGTTCGCTGCGATAAAAGCCTGATGAATCGCTTAATAAGTTAACTAGTTCAGGTAATACCTTATCCATAGTTTGTTTTAACTTCCACGGTGGATTAATCACTATCATCCCCGATGCAGTCATGCCATGCACGTCAGTATCTGCTTCAGTCGCCAATTCAAATAACTGAATATTACGCATACCTGAAGCAATCAATCCCTCTTCCATACGCTCAATTCTTTCTCTGTCGACCACCGGATACCAAATCATGTAAGTGCCAGTAGCAAAGCGTTGATAAGCCTTCGTTAATGTTGTTACCACAGTGTCGTAATCGTCTTTAATTTCATAAGGTGGATCAATGAGTACACATGCTCTACGCGAAGCGGGGGGTAATAACCCCACTAGGCCCGTAAAGCCATCCTCGCCGCGGACACGAATTGAGCGCTTACCGCTCATGTTTTCTTGTAGTAATGCCAAATCTCGCGGATGTAGTTCAAAAAACCAACCTTTGTCTTGGCGACGCAAGAAATGCTCAGCAATTTTCGGCGAGCCCGGATAAAAAGCTAATTGTTCTGTGTCATTAAATGATTTAATTAAATCAATATAATCATTTAGTTCCTGATGCTCACTGCGATGTTGATAAAGCTTAGCAATGCCATTAAGGTATTCTTGCGTTTTTTGTGCATCAGCACTGGCTAATTCAAAAAAGCCAGCTCCTGAGTGAGTATCGATATAGTCCAATGGCTTATCTTTGAGCGTCTGGTAACTTAATACCTGAGCTAATACCAAATGTTTAACGACATCGGCTGGGTTTCCAGCATGAAATGAGTGTCTGTAACTGAGCATAATATAATTTCGCTTAAATAAACTCATTGAAGTTAGTTATATTCTACAACATAAAACGCCAAGGGTCATAAATTGCTGGCCATTAAGTGAACCACTTATGAACAAATTAGTCGCTAGCCTGAACAGCTTATTAACATTAAATAAAAATCAGCCAAAACACACGTAAATGCTGGCATATAAAGCAACTTTGCTTTACATTTGCATGACAATAATCACAGTTTTATGAGCGCCTTTATGAATAACGATACCCTTTCTCAACTAGAACAATTGATCGACCAATTAATTAGCCAAAATTCACAGCTACAAACTCAGGTTAGCGAGCTTAAAGATAAAAATAGTAAGCTAATCGATGAAAATGAAATTCTTCAACTTGAAGTACTTGAAAGTGAAGAAAAACAAAAAGACACCAGCACAACTTTAACGGGTTTACTTGAGAAGCTACAAAGCGCCCAACAGGCTAACTAATGTCTGAGCTGCAAAACCAGCGAGTCACAGTTGAGTTGCTTGGTAAAGAGCAGCAATTTGCTTGCCCAGCTGGGCAAGAGGATGCACTCATTGCATCAGCCAAATACTTAAATGATTTGGTTGATAAAATGAAGCAGCGCTCAACAGTGCGCAATGATCAAAAAGCCTTATTAATGGCGGCCTTGAATATTAGCCATGAGTTACTCGAAGCAAAAACACAGCAAAGCGTTACCCAACAGCAGCAGGATCAACTCATCGATAAGCTCAGTGCTTACTTAGGGCAATCGTCAGCCGAATAAAAAAAGCGCACTCGCGCTTTTTTTATTATCTCGTGGATTCCAGTATCAATTAAAAACAAAATCAGCTAACTTGCCTATTTTATTTTCTCTATTTTGGCAATACGGTTATGACTCACCCTTTTTATATCCCCACTCAGTTAACTGCACTTTTATTGCTAAGCTTTAGTCTTGTTGCACCCCGCTCTGCTGTTGCAGCAACACAGTGGCAAACAATCTCCCCTAACGTACAATTTTTAGAGCAGCAACGAGCCCTACGCTTTTATGACTCAAACCAAGTGCTCATTGAAGGTGATAAATGCGCGCTAATGTTTGATGCCAGTGGCGACTTTGCCGCTGTTGAAGCAACCGTTAAGCAACTAAAAAGCACCTTAAAAACCCCTTTGTGTTACTTAGTTGCTAGTCACTTCCACGACGACCATTTACTGGGCATGGCTATTTTGCAGCATCATTTCCCTGATGCTCAATTAATTGTCCATCAACAACTTGCTACTGAATTTAGTCAACTCCAACAAACCTATACTAATAAACTTGATAGTTATGAAAAAAGTATAGAATTGAGTTTACAGCGTTTAGCCCAGCAGCCCGAAGCGCAACAACAGCACTGGCAAAACAAACTCAACTTAGCTAAGCAGCGATTATTACGATGGCGCCAATATCAACTACAACCACCACAAACTTACGTTGTTGATAGCTTAACCATTGAACTTGGCAACTACCCGGTCACTATTAACGCACACCAAGCCCATACTAATGGTGATTTAACTCTCAGCGCCGAAAATCATCGCATTTTAGTCGGTGCTGATGTGGTTGATTGGCTACCTTATCCCGGCCATGGTAATTTTAATAACTGGTTGCAAATACTCACGCAACTTCACTCAGATCAGCGCATCAAGATAATCCTTCCTGGCCACGGAAGCGTACTAAAACGAGACGATTTACAGCAACCATTAAACTTTTTGCACGCGATACAACAGCATGTAACAAACTATCCAGAGCAAGATTTAGTGCAATTACAGCAAAGCTTTAATCAGCAGTTTGCGAAAGACTACCAAGTTGATGAGATAGCACGAAAAGCTTACCCGCTGTTTCTAGAGGCTGGACTTAAACGAG
This sequence comes from Pseudoalteromonas sp. SR41-8, assembly GCF_014163915.1. Classification (NCBI taxonomy): domain Bacteria; kingdom Pseudomonadati; phylum Pseudomonadota; class Gammaproteobacteria; order Alteromonadales; family Pseudoalteromonadaceae; genus Pseudoalteromonas; species Pseudoalteromonas sp. SR41-8. The sequence continues at coordinate 53,493 of NZ_JACJEE010000028.1, read as the reverse complement.
TTAAACAGTCAAAATAGCGCTCGCACACGGATGTGCTAGACTTTTAAAAGGATATTAATTTAGTGATTTTTATGCGCTGTTACCTCTTTGCCCTGTTTGTGACTTTAATCTTACTATCTGGTTGCCAAACAACTGAACCGCATTCAGCGCCAAATGATACTATGCAAACTCCGGTTATTTTTAATCACGTTAAACCGTCATCGAATAACTCGGCACAGCCCACAGATGCCAAGCATAAAAAACAAAAAATAACATTAACAGCTCCAGCGCAACAAGCCGCTACATCACCTCAAGCGCACACTCGCAATAAAGATTTATGGCGACATATAGCCGACAACTTAACCATTCAAATTTACCTAAACAAAGCACTAAATAAACGGATTACCTGGTATACCAAGCAACCAAAATACTTACAGATTGTCAGTGCCCGGGCTGCGCCTTATCTTTATCATATTGTTAGTAAAATAGAACAACGTAAGTTACCCATGGAATTAGCCTTATTGCCCTTTGTGGAAAGTGATTTTCGTCCGACTGTTAGCTCATCAGAACAAGCTGTTGGGGTATGGCAATTAGTCGGTGCGACGGCTCATCATTTCGGCATAAAATCAGATCAATGGTATGACGGGCGCAAAGATGTTCTCGCTTCAACAGATGCAGCTTTGGCCTATTTAGAGTATTTACATAAGCGCTTTGATGGCGACTGGCTACATGCATTAGCGGCTTATAATAGTGGCGAAGGACGTGTAAAGCGCGCCATCGCAGAAAATAAAAAGCGCGGCAAAAGCACTGATTACTGGTCGTTGAAATTACCCAAAGAAACCTCTGAATACGTGCCAAAGCTAATGGCATTAAGCTACTTAATACAAAACCCTCAGCACGGACTATACCGCCCTAAACTTGCCAACAAAGCCCTTACAACTGAGCTTAACGTTGGCCAGCAATTTGATTTTTCGGTGATTGCCAATTTATCTGGTATTGGTCGCAGCCAACTACACAAACTCAACCCTGGCTATTTAAAAAACCAAAGCTCACCTAATGGTCCCCATACTTTATTACTACCACTGCAACAGCAAAGCTTATTAAGCAGCCAGTTCTTTAAAAATAATTTCACTGGCGAATATACAGTGAAAAAAAATGATACTTTGTACTCGATTGCTCGTCGTTTTGGATTATCAGTTAACAAACTAAAAGCGATGAATAACAAAACCTCTAATTTAATTGGTATTGGTGAAGCATTGATGGTTGGCCAACCTCGCACCATGCCAGACTCGTTAACTATCAATTATAAAATCAGTCCTTACCTTGAACAAACTGAAATAGCGATCCCCACTATCGCTATTCAATATCAGGTAAAGCCTGGTGATACTATCTGGGGAATTAGCCAACTTTATGATGTGCCGCATAGTGATTTAGCCCGGTGGAATAAACTTAGTGCCTCGAGTATTTTAACGCCTGGCACGCAGCTGGTGCTACATTTGCCGCAAGCAACAAAGGCCGTGTCACAATTGCATGACGAAGGTTTACTTTCAGAGCTTGCAAGAACCTTAAAGCAACCACACTAACCGAACCAGTAGTTTATAATCCGGCTTATTTAGCGTAAAATTGGCTTTTCATTACAGTTAAATTAAAGAGATCGGCATGCAAATTAGCAAAAACTCGGCAGTTGAATTTCACTACACATTAAGTGAAGCGGGCGAGCAACTAGAAACAAGTACTGGCAGTGAGCCGCTAACCTATATTCATGGTTTGGAAGGTATGCTTCCAGGTCTTGAAACGGCTCTTGAAGGCAAGGCTGCTGGCGATAGCTTCAGCGTGACACTTACACCGAGTGAATCTTACGGTGAACGTGTTGATGATCTTATTCAACGTATTCCTCTTAAACACCTTCAAGGTGACACTAAAGTATGGAAGCCAGGTATGACAGCAATGGTTAGCTCTAATCAAGGCCGTCATCAAGTAACGATCGTGAAAGTAGGTCGTTTCAATGCTGATTGTGATTTAAACCACCCATTTGCAGGCAAAACTCTAACGTTTGATGTGCAAGTACTTAGCGTACGTGAAGCAACCAGCGAAGAAGTATCACACGGCCATGTCCATAGCGAAGGCGGTTGTGGTCACAACCACTAAGGAAATTCCATGTCAAAGGTTGCTATCGTTACAGGCGGCAGTAAAGGTATAGGTCTTGCTGTTGTAAAGCGTTTTCTAAATAATGGTTACCAAGTACATAACCTTGATCTAGAACCTGCAAATTTAGGCACTTGGCACCACTGCGATGTGAGTGATGTTAGCGCAGTAAAAACGGTTATTGCAAAAATTGCCAGTAATGGCAAATGTATAGATGTGTTGGTATCGAATGCCGGCCGTCATCTAAGCGCGACAATTGAAGACACTGACGAAGCAACCTTCGATAGCTTGTTTGCACTTAATGTAAAAGGTGCCTACGCGGCAATTCAAAGCGTGTTACCAAGCATGAAAGCGCAACAAAATGGGGCAATTATTTTAATTGCCTCAGATCAAGCCATCATAGCTAAAAACAACTCGTTTGCGTATAACCTGACCAAACATGCGTTAGCCTCAATGGCAAAAACCACCGCATTGGATTATGCCCAGTTTAATATTCGCACCAATGCAGTGTGCCCAGGCACCATAGAAACACCGCTTTTTCATAATGCTATCGACGCATATTGTGCTCGTAGTGGCGCCGACAAAGCCACTATAGTTGCCGAAGAAGGCGCATTACAGCCACTCGGACGATTAGGCCAAGCTGATGAAGTCGCAGCATTGGTTACGTTTTTAGCCAGTGATGATGCCAGCTTTATTACCGGCAGTTTGCAAACCATTGACGGTGGTTACACCGCGCAATGAGTGAACGTATTATTGACCCCCACGTACACTTTTTTAATTTAGTCCAAGGGCAATATGATTGGCTACAAGGTAACAATCCTGTGCCTTGGCCAAATTTAGATACGATTAAAGCGCCCATAAGTGTTAACCAATTACAGCATATAAGTCAGTTTGAAATTGCTGGCCTAGTACACATTGAAGCAGGCTTTGATAACCAGCACCCCATCAATGAACTGCACTGGCTAGCTGAGCACTTAAGTGGCCACAATTATAAAGCTATCAGCTTTGCCAATATTAACAGTCATCCCGACGATTTTAATAATGCAATTACCGCTTTATCACACCCAAGCTTAGTGGGCATTAGAGATATTACCGAAGGCGCTGATGCCATGCGCTTAAGCGATGCTACATGCCATGATAACTTAGCGCTATTAGCCAGTAAGCAGCTGATATTTGAAGCTCAATTTGAAGTTGAAAAGCTTACAATTACCCAACAGCTAATCAACTACTGCCAACAACTTCCGCATTTACAATTAATAATAAACCATGCGGGTTTACCCAATAATCTGTCAATTTGGCAGCATGGGATCAGCCAATTAGCGCAACTACCTAACTGCTGGATTAAATTTTCAGGCTTTGAGCTACTCACCGCGCAGATGCAAGCTCAGCAACAGCAGTGTTTTAACTTTATCCTGCAGCACTTTGGCCAGCACCGCGTTATGTTTGCTAGTAATTTCCCTGTATGTCAAATCAACGCGAGTTATCAACAGCGTTGGTCAAACCATTTTGAGCTTTGTAACACTCATAATTTATGGCAAAAACTCAGCTACAAAAATGCTCAGCACTGCTACCAAGTTTAATAAAAAACCGCTATATTGAGTTATATTGTATAAAAACAGAGCATCATCATGGCTATCTCTTCTATTCAAAAGCTCACTATTGGGTTTTTCAATGTTTCTTTTCTAGCGTTTCTTTCTGGCTGTGGTGGCGGTAGTACAATGACCGACAACAACAGCAATGGTGGTGGCGACACTGGTAGCAGTATCAATTGGACGCAAGGTGTATTTCAGCCCTCTAGTAACTTTTATCAACAATGCCAAGTATTAAACGAAAAGCACTGGCTGCGATCATGGAGTAACGAAACCTATCTTTGGTATGACGAAATTATCGATCGTGATCCAGCGCTGACCCCTGCTGTAAGTGAATATTTTAAATTACTAAAAACCGAGCAAATTACCGAGTCAGGCGCAAACAAAGATAACTTTCACTCCAGTCTGCCGACCGCACAATGGAGAGCCCAAAGCCAATCAGGGGTAACCTTCGGCTATGGTTTTAACGTTAAATTAATAAGCCCTACAGCACCACGCCAAGGTGTGATCAGCTATACAGAACCTAACTCACCTGCAAGTGCGCAAAATCTTGCCCGCGGCTTTGAGATTTTAGAAATCGATGGTGTTGATTTTATCAATGCCAATACGCAAGCTGAAGTAGATACCCTCAACGCAGGTTTATATCCAACTAAAGTTGGTAAAAGCACCAGCTTTGTATTCAAAGATATAAATACCGATGAAACCCGCGAAGTTATTTTAAACTCGCAAACGATTACTTCTAGGCCAGTCACAAACGTGAAGACCTTAGCTGATGGCACTGTTGGTTACTTTCAATTTAATAGCCACAATGCAATTGCTGAAAAACCGCTTTATGATGCCTTTAATAATCTCAAAGCAAGTAATGTCACTGACCTAATTATTGATATTCGTTACAATGGCGGTGGTTTTTTACAAATGGCTAGTCAAGTTGCTTATATGATCGCAGGCCCCGCGAATACCAACGGTAAAATTTTCGAAAAAACCATTTTTAACGATCAACACCCAACATTTAATCCAGTAACAGGACAACGCTTAAAACCCGTCATGTTTACCAATGAGTTTGTTGGTTTTGCTGATAATCCTGCTCTAGTTGTTGGCACGCCATTACCAACCTTAAATTTAGAACGCGTGTACTTGTTAACTACCGCCAGCACTTGCTCTGCCAGCGAAGCGATAATAAATGGTTTACGCGGTGCAGATATTGAGGTAATTCAAATTGGCTCTGGTACCTGCGGTAAACCATACGGTTTTTATCCCACCGATAACTGCGATACGACTTACTTTAGCATTCAATTTACTGGCGAAAACAATAAAGGTTTTGGTGAATATTCAGATGGTTTTGCGCCGCAAAACACCACTGACAATGCCCGCTTACCAGTACGCATAGCCGGTTGCGCCGTTGCTGATGACTTTAGCCACCAGTTAGGCGATCCTGAAGAAGCGGTACTAAAAGCCGCGTTGGGTTATCGTGATAATGGTAGTTGTCCAGCAGCCAGTTCAATAGCCAGTAAGCTAGGTTTTGCACCTGCACGCTTTGGTGACACCCCAGCAGTATTAGATACGCGGGCTGGATCTCTTGCTGAGCAAAATAAAATACTGCCTTCGCATTAAGCGTTAGCATTAAACTCAAGGCAGAATTGTTATGCTAAAAGAATGTTCATCATCAATACTAGCCGCGCTCTTGATCTGCGGCTGCTCTGTACAAAATGAAAAACCAACACCAAAATTACAGCATGCATTACTAATAGAGCCACAAGGTGAACTGATTGCTCAAGGAATTGCTCGCCTAATGCGCTCAGAGAAGATTGCAGTAGCTAATGATGTGTTTATGAAGCGCAGCTTGATGGTCGTTGATAACGTCACTAAAACCGACGAGCTTGGCAACCCTATTATGGGTAAACAGCTAAACATGCCAGACCGTTTTGAATTACTGATAAAAAACAACCTATGCTTTGTACGTCATCTCGATAGCAAAGCCACCGAGCCGCTACCGGATGTACAATGTAAGGTGAATGATATCTAGGTGCTAGGAAAATTTTAACGCTTTGAATTAGTAAGAAATAGTTTTAAATTTGCAAAGGTCAAAGTAGATAAATTTAATGAATAGCGAGCAGGAATTAGCTCGCTATTCATAGCTCGTAGCCTATGATTTTATTTGATCTCAACACGCTGAGAGCGCATCACTATTTCGTCGTTAAGTTCAATACCAATACCCGGCTCTTCAGACACTTCAAAGAAACCATTTTTAGGCTGTGGATCTTGCAAGCATAACTCACGGTTCCACTTTTTAATTGCATAAGTGTGATGCTCATGAATTAAGAAATTTGGAATAGCCGTTTCTAAATGTAATGATGCTGCGGTTGCAACGGGGCCGCCACAGACGTGAGCCTGAATACGTACATCAAAAATATCAGCGTAATCACACACTTTTTTAGTTTCAGTAAAACCACCACATAAACCGATATCTGGCTGTAATACATTAATACTTTGATCTTCTAAGTAAGGGCGCACACCCCAACGATTATATAAACGCTCGCCACCGGCAATTGGCACTGATACTTTATCTGCCACTTTGGCATGTAACGAATGATTTAAGTAGTTAACTGGTTCTTCATAAAACATACAGTCAAATTCTTTAGCGATTTCACCGATTTGAATAGCAGAGGTAACACCCGGTAAACTGTGGCATTCAAAAATGATATCGACTTCATCACCAACAGCTTCACGAATTGCCTGCATACGGGCGCGATATAGCTTCATTTCAGCACGTGAAATAATGTTAGTGCGGTCGTAATAGGTATTGCCGTCTTTATCATATTGGATCGGATCAACTTTAACGGCATCGTAGCCTTCAGCCACTGCTTTTAACGCCGCTTCTGCGTATTCTTGTGGATGTACCAGAGCTTTAAACTCAGTGTCCCAGTCAAACTGTAATTGCGAAGCATAAGTACGCAGCTTGTCGTTGACTTTACCGCCTAGCAACTGATACACAGGCAAACCTAGTGCTTTACCCTTAATGTCCCATAAAGCAGTGTCTATCGCGCTCATTGCTGCATAGACTACTGGGCCCCCACCTAAACCCCAAAAGCTTTCACGCAGCATACGCGACCATAATTTTTCGGTTTGAAATGGGTCATGACCAATTAAGAAAGCATCAGCCATTTCTTTGATCATAGCAGCGGCAGCACTGTGTCCTAAATCATAAGCAAGGCCAGCTTCGCCAACCCCGCTAATACCTTCGTCAGTATGAATACGGACAAATACAGGAGTCCAAGCAGGTCTGTCTGGACAGTGGATATCAAAAACTTCAACGCGATTAACTTTCATGACAATTCCTTATTAACCAAGGCTTAGGTTATTTTGCAAAACTAGGATCAAGACGATGGGCCTTACGTAACATCGCAGGCCAAGCTAATTGCCCACCGGTACTACCGCTGTGCACTACATTCGCTTGATTATAAATATTATCGATTATGGCTTGAGGTACTGGTGTAACAGCTTGGCCACTGGCTTGTAAAGCCAGCTGTATTTCACAAGCACGCTGTAAGTCATAAAAACGCATAAATGCATCACCCACCGTTGGCCCCACAGTTAAACCACCATGGTTTACTAACAACATATGATTAGTATTAGCGAGATCATCTTGTAAACGTTTTTTCTCATCGCTATTAACTGCTAAGCCTTCATAGCCGTGATAAGACAATGACGGCAGTGAAAACATTGAATACTGACTAAGTGGCAGCAGACCATTTTGCTGCGTGGCAACGGCAATCGTTTCTTTAGTATGTAAGTGAATAACACAATGAGCGTCATCACGCACTTCGTGAATCGCGCTGTGAATCGTAAAACCAGCAGGGTTGATTGCAAATGGCGTGTCATCTAAAATATTTCCGGCCAAGTCCACTTTGACTAGGTTAGAAGCTGTTACTTCATCAAATGTGAGGCCAAACGCATTCACTAAATAATGGTCAGTCCCCGGCAAACGCGCCGATAAATGTGTGTAAATCAAATCACCCCAACGAAAATGCTCAACCAACCGATAACAGGCGGCTAAATCAACTCGTAACTGCCATTCTTGTGCAGAGACTTTATTTTTTAAATCAAGTTGTGGTAATTCAAACATTATGGGGCCTTATTTAAACGCGTTAAAAACAAAACACGAAATAGATGGATAGAAGTCTAAAGTAGTGTGCGTGGATGATCAATATTTAAAACAAAACAGCCACACCAAATTGGTGTGGCTGTTTTCGGTGAGCCCATTGATAACTCACACTCAGCAAAAATTATTTTACGTTTGCTAAGTAATCGGCAATAGCGACCATTTCTTCTTCAGTAACAGTCGCAACCATCGCTTTCATCGCTGCAGTCATGCCATTGTTGCGCGCACCTGATTTAATGTCTTTCATTTGGGCCACTAAGTAGTCTTTATTCTGACCATTTAGTTTAGGATACATTGCCATGATCGGTGCCTTACCTTCAGGGCCATGACATGTTTGGCACATTTTTGCTGTATAAAGCGCAGCACCATCGGCAGCCATGCTGTTAAATGACATACTAGCAACCATAGAGAGGCTTGCACCTAAGAGTAATTTTGTTATCTTGCTCATTGTATTTTCTCTTCTTTTTGACGGTTTATAAAAATTATTAGCTTAATTGTAGACCATAATAACGGATCTTTGTACATCACATATGTACGTAATTTATACACCAAGTAGATCACCAAACACGCTGTTCAAGTCATCTCTTAGGCTACCACACTAAATCATCTGGTACTTCAAAATCAGCGTATGGGTCATCAGCATCTTTGCCTTTGTCTTCAGGCTCTACATGAAACACGATGTACTTTTCATCAACTTCTGCCACTTTACGGGCTGGCTCATCTTCAAGTACAAAAAACTGCCCTTCCAATACACAAATTGCCAGTCGGCCACCTGACAAGGCTTTTTGCGTTTGTTCATTTACGTCGAGCTCTTTGACTTTATTTTCGTAAGTAAAATTGAAAGTCCGCTCACCACGAATCGAATCTTGATTATGATGTTCTAATATCTGCTTTACGCGGGCAACTTGCTCACGTTGCTTTAACTCACCTTGGCGAGCTTGATTTAATTCTTCTGCTTTTTTCTGCTGTTCTAACTTTGTTTGCTGAATATGCTTTTGCAGATCACTAGGGTTACTAGTTGCCCCTTTTTTTGGCTTTTTTTGTTGCTTACGCTTTTCACTTTTAGCAACTTTAGCTTTATGTGATGTGGTTAATCCTGCTTGTAGCAATTGGTCTTGTAATGAACCCATAGCTTTGTTCCATTAAAAACTGATATTAGCTTTATTTTAATCACCAATTAAAACAAATCATAGTGCTGTGGCCATTAATCTAGCAAAGTGTTGTGATTGAAAACCTGATTTAGCGCAATAAATACTTATTTCTAGAATAAAAGTAACCACTTAAAGAACGCGTTGAGGTTGAATTTAATATCAATCAGGTTAAGCTGTGTTTTTTGTAGTAGGGCCAATAAAATGCGTTTCGGTCATTTATTAGTTTGCTCGCTGTTTATCTTTTTCGTGCTCTATGCACCGCAGCCATTATTAAGCTTATTTGCAGAGCAATTTTCAGTTAGTCCTGCAACCGCAGGTAGCTTGATGACGGCAACTATGCTCCCTTTGGCGATTGCTCCTTTGGTATACGGCTTATTACTAGCTAAACGTAACCCTTTAACAATTCTTCGCTACGCGATGCTAGTACTAGCTGTTACCTGTGTTGCTTTTGCCTATGCCCCCAGTTTTGAGTTATTACTGTTACTACGATTTTTACAAGGTTTAACCTTGCCTGCCGCACTCACCGCAATGACCACTTACATAGGCAGCACTTATCAAGCTGATAGTTTGCAAAAGAATATGACCTTCTATATTGGCAGTACAATTGCTGGGGGTTACTTTGGCCGAGTGTTAGCGGCTATTTTTGCTGATTTATGGACTTGGCAAAGCTTCTATTTTGTTATTGCCGCAGGTTTAATTAGCTTTGCACTGAGTATTCCACGTAATCAAACAGCCATTGTTAACAGCACTCTTTCCCCATTAAATTATTTAAAACAGCTCGCGAATGCTGCGGTATTAAAATTATATGGTGCGGTGTTTTGTATGTTTTTTTGCTTTGCTGCGTTATTAAATTATTTACCGTTCATTTTACAAGACACTTTTTTAATTACTAATACCCGTGATATTGGCTTAGTTTATAGCGGTTACTTGATTGGCGCCCTCGCCTCTATTGCGACTCCTTGGTTATTAAAAAAGAGTATTTCACCGTGGCATTTATTGTCTGCTATATTTGCTTTTTACAGCACTACACTAGTATTTTTGATGAGCTCACAATTAGTGATTTTTTTACTGGCATTCACTGGTTTTTGCGGCGCGATGTTTATTATTCATTCAACCGCAGCGCCACTGGTTAATAAAATAAGCAGTGCACCACCGAGTGTCACTAATGGTGCTTATGTGTCGTTTTATTATAGTGGCGGGGCTTTAGGCTCTTTTGTACCAGGCTTGGTATATCAACAACTTGGCCATATCGCATTTATGGCCTCGTTATTATTAGTCTGTATATGCGGATTAATTTTAGTAAGTTCGGCTTATCTAGCGGGTAAAAAAACCACTTTAGGCTGATGCCCTGTGGTGGCAAAAAAAGCGTCTAAATCGGCTTTTTTTAATAACCATGTTTGGGTGTTCTCAAATGGATGACAATGAAATAGATCACCAAACCATATGTCTTGGTCAAGCCATAAAGTGACATCATTTTGCTTATCATTCATCAGAGCAAGCATAGATACACATCCAGGTGCGACTTTTAAAAAGCGTGCTAAGCGCTCATCAGAGGCAAACCCTAAGCGTGACAAGCCTTGATATTTAGCCAGTGATTTTAAGTCTAACTGCTTGTCATGTGCGGTGATCACCAAAAAATGCTTTTTACCTTCGTTATCACGCAAAAATAAGTTTTTTAATCGCGTTCCGGGCCGTTCCACCATTAATTCATCTGCAGCAAGACTACTATGTAATGCAGGGTGTTCGATAACGTCATAATTGATATTTAAATGCGCTAACAGCGCCGCTAATTTACTTTTATCCGCTAACATTTATAAACAACGCCCCATCAAGCGTACACTTAAATCTCGCCACAATACTTCATTTATCTCATATTTATCGTTGCGACAATATTTTTTGTCATGCAGCTCTTGTTTTAATAAGTGCACGGCTTGATCTTCTAATTCTAATTTTAAGCTATTTGATTCTTCAAAATATTCTTGCTCTGCAAAGTTTTTAAATTGCTGGCGTGTCAGTGGTCGATCTAAGTTTAAATTTGCGCGACTATTAGCTTTAACCGATACCACATAAGCAAAAATCTTATTACCTTGCTCATCTAATTTAGTGTGTAACTGTTTATTATTAATTTCAAAAGGCGGCTCATCACTTTGGCTAGCACAACCACAGAGTAAAACGAGTAACATCAACGCGTATTTTTTCATTATTAGTATCATTCCTGTTATCCAGTGACCGTTAGTCTACCAAAAATTCATTGTTTGCGTAAAAATTCAAAAAATATATAAATAATACTTGACCAAATTTAGAAATCTCATTAAAGTTCGTCCCGCTTGAAACGGAACCTCAAGTAGGTTACGAAATTCGTAACTTTAGGAATGTGGGGCTATAGCTCAGCTGGGAGAGCGCCTGCCTTGCACGCAGGAGGTCAGCAGTTCGATCCTGCTTAGCTCCACCACTTTCCTACTCTTCAATTTTTATCACTATGGCTCTCATGCCAAATTCAATTTTTAAATCTTTGTCATTTTAATCAAAAAACTGTTTATTTTATGTTAGTTATTTTTTAGCTATCAGTTGTGCGCTGCATGGTATTTACGATCAAAAATGCCGAGCATAAACTCGGCATTTTAATTTGGTTATTCGACTACCAATTATTCGCGAATTTGACCTACACCATTGACGAGGTATTTCTCCGTCGTTAATGATTCTAAGCCCATTGGACCGTAAGCGTGTAGTTTTGACGTTGCGATACCAATCTCTGCACCTAAACCTAACTGTGAACCATCAGAGAAGCGTGATGAGGTATTAACCATCACTACTGAGGCATCAACACTGCGCTGGAACAATTCAGCCGCGGCTTGGTTTTTAGTGCAAATAACTTCCGTATGGTTTGAACCAAATTGCGCAATATGCTCAATTGCACCAGCAAAATCTGGTACTACACGAATAGCGATTTCTAAATCTAAATATTCTTCGCCAAATTCCTCTGGCGCAAGCACTGTTGCATCATCAAAATATTGTGCGGCTTGGCTATCTGCATTTATTTTTACACCTTCTTGGCGTAATACAACAGCACATAAATTTAAAAACTCATCTGCAACATCCTGATGAACGACAAGTCCTTCTAATGCATTACATACGCCAGTACGCTGAGTTTTACCGTTCAGTAGCAAGTTAATCGCCACTTCTAAGTCAGCGTCTTTATCTACGTATAAATGACACACACCTTTAAAATGCTGGATCACAGGAATTGTACTGTTATCTGTTACAAAGTTAATTAGCCCTTCGCCGCCGCGTGGAATAATTAAGTCAATGCTGTCACGTTGCTGCATCAATTCCATTAATAATCCGCGGTCTGGATCTGGAATAACGGAGATTAACGCTGCCGGTAAATTATGCTGCTCTAATACTTGATGCATAACACTAGCAATTGCTTGCGAGCTTTTAAGCGCCTCTTTACCACCACGTAAAATAACCCCATTACCTGATTTGAAGCATAACGCTCCAGCATCAGCGGTTACATTTGGACGCGCTTCATAAATCATACATACCACACCAAGTGGTACGCGCATTTTACGAATTTTAATCCCGTTAGGACGTTCAGTAATATCGCGTAATTGACCCACCGGATCATCAAGGCTTACAATCACTTCAATGCCTTCAGCCATCGCTTCAATACGTTCGTCATTGAGCGTTAAACGGTCAATCATAGCGGCTGCTAGATTGTTATCGCGGGCTGCGGCTAAATCACTTTCGTTCTCTTTAATAATAAATGCTTTTTGTTGGCGTAATGCTGCAGCCATATCCAGTAGCACCTGATTTTTAGTCTCGGTATCGAGTAAGGCTAACTGATGTGCCGCTTTTGCTGCCTGACGTGAAATATCTGTAATTAAACTCATGACTTCTCCAATAATGCGATATCTTTCTCTGAAATAACAGGACCAATCGAATCTTGCATCTTGTCGCTAAATTCGCTTTGTTCGTTATCAGCTATAAAATTCAATAAACAACTACTGTAATTTGCAGTTGCTTTGGCTAATCGAGTGCCGTCGCTGCTACGTACCAAAATGGTATCGCCAATTGCAAACTCACCATGCACTGCGACAATTTCATCGCCACGGATACAGCCAGTTTCACCTTCTAAAGATTCATCGTATGAACCTGCGACAACAACTTCACCTTGCTCACTTGCAGTATGAGTCATCCAGTGAACAGCTTCTTGCATCGGTTTTTCGTACGGTAAGAAAATAGTACCTGGGTTCTCACCTTCCAGCAGTTTTGTAAATGTCTGCTCTTTAAAACCATTAATTATATAAGTAGTAATACCATGTGAAGTCGCTTTTTCAGCTGCTTCAATTTTAGTTTTCATACCACCTGTACCAACCGCACTGGTAGCAGATCCTGCCATAGCATAGATTGATTCATCAATTGATTTAATTTCAGGCAGTAATATTGCATCATCGTGCAGATTAGGGTTTTTATCATAAAGCCCATCCACATCTGAAAAAATCATCAATGCATCAGCATCTGCTGCCGCAGCGACCATTGCCGATAAGTTATCATTATCACCGACTTTTAAATCATCAGTTGTCACAGTATCATTTTCATTCATGATTGGCAGCACACCATGATCCAACAAAGTGAAAACAGTTTCTCTAATACTCTCATAACGCTCACGGTCACGTAAGTCACCATGAGTTAATAAAATCTGCGCCGATGGGAAATCAAAAAAGCGGTCCCACATAGCCATCATTTCGGTTTGCCCTGCTGCTGCCATGGCTTTTTTCATTGCCACAGTGCGCTCTTGTGTCTTCGGAAATAAATGCGCGCCAGCGGCAACTGAGCCTGACGAAACTAAAATAACTTCAATTCCTTGACTACGACAACGAACAATAAACTGAGCGATGGTTAATAAATAGCGTGAGCGACAACCATCTTGATCAGGTGCAATCAATGCGCTACCTACTTTTAATACGATACGTCGCCAATTTAACTTTTGCATAAATGTTCAACTTTCCATTTTAACTGTGACTTACCCTAGTTTGGATAAATCTGAAAACAACCACCTAGTGTTTACCTAGGTTACGAGTTAACAATTTGCACTTGCTTTTGCTCACTTTCTTTAGCCATCACTTTTTAATACCCAGCCGGAAACGCTCACTTAGTTAATTAACAAAGTGCGTTAGATATAGCATAACTTTGGCTCAATCATTAAGACTGAACAGTTATAAAGTAAATAAAAAGTGTTGTTTATGCATCGCTGTAAAAAGCTGTGTGAAGCTTTTTTATTAACAACATACATAGAGCCTCTAAAGTCTGGTACACCAACAGATAGGGTGATGACTCAAGGACCGAGATTTGCTCACCACGATGGGTGTCAAATATTGAGTAAGTAACAGTTCAACTCAAACAATATGAATCACAATAAAATGTAATTTATGTTCAAATTAACTAATTACTAAAAATGAGTAAAATTGTACAAACTGCATTCAAAACAATTAACAAATTGATTTTTAAGCATATAAATATAGTGACCTCAATCTAAGTTGTTGTAATTTAAAGCAACTTAAAAATAACTATATGTATTCGCTTATACCTAACAAGTAACTAATTAGATGACTAATTGTTTGAACACTAACTATATTACGCTACTTTTAGCCTAAAGATCAAGACTATATTTTATTCACTCGGCTTACTATTGCAGCTAATAAATTTTAAAGTCTATAAGATTCAGTCAGTTAAACAGAGTTTAATTTGTTTCAAATATTTCAAAACCAATAAATTATCATTTCTTCTACAAATAAGTTCGTAAACAGCTAAAATTCTATTAGGAAAAATTAACATACACGTGTATACCCCTGTATTATAAGTATCGAAAGGTTTACTCCTAACTGTTGTAATAAATAAGGAATACTTCATCTATGTCAGCTATTTATATCGCAGGGATCGCTCTATGTTCGGTTCTCGCCCAATGGATAGCATGGGGTTTTCGTGTCCCAGCTATTTTATTTTTGTTACTTACCGGCCTGTTACTTGGCCCTGCTACGGGTTTACTTGATCCAGATGCACTGCTTGGTGATTTACTCTTCCCTGTGGTCTCGCTCAGTGTTGCGGTGATCTTATTTGAAGGTTCTTTAACTCTACACTTTCGAGAGCTCAAAGGTATTGGCAAGGTAGTCCGTAACTTGTGCTCTATTGGCATGATTACGACTTGTATAGTGATAAGCCTCAGTGCCTATTGGATTTTAGAACTCAACTGGCGTGTAGCAGCGGTGCTCGGTGCGGTATTGGTTGTTACTGGCCCAACAGTTATTGCACCGCTATTAAACTCAATGCGGCCAACCCAAGACATTGATCGCATACTACGCTGGGAGGGCATTGTTATTGACCCAATTGGTGCTTTATTTGCGGTTTTAGTATTTGAAGCGGTAATGCTAGTTGGTCAAGGTGAAGTGTTTATCCATACCGTAATCGCCTTGTTTAAAACCTTAGGAGTCGGTTTATCTATTGGTGTGGTCGCAGGTTGGCTTACAACGTTACTGATCCGCCGCGAATGGCTACCATTTGAATTACATAAATTCGGCATCTTAGCTCTGGTACTTATTAGCTTTACAGTCTCAAATCATTTGAGCCATGAGTCAGGTCTATTAGCGGTTACTGTATTTGGTATTTGGTTAGCGAACCAAGACGATTTAGAAATTGATTCTGTTTTAGAGTTTAAAGAAGATCTGTCTATGATCTTAATTTCAACCTTATTCATTTTGCTTGCTGCGCGTTTAGAATTAGCTGATTTAATGATGCTTGATGCCGATGTGTTCATCTTTTTGGCTATCGTATTATTTATCGCTCGCCCATTGTGTATTGCGATCTCCACTTTCGGCACTGAGCTACCAATTAAATCTCGCTTAGTACTCGCGTGGATTGCTCCGCGCGGTATTGTCGCAGCAGCGGTAGGCTCTGTTTTTGCTATTAGTATGATGGAAGCTGGTGTTGCTGACGCCGAGAAAATGGTGCCACTGATTTTTACCGTTATCATTATCACAGTAGTTTTGCAAAGCTTAACTGCGATTCCGATTGCGAAGCTATTAGGTGTTCGTCAGCCTTCACCTAATACTATTTTGATCATTGGTGCAAACCATGTCGCTCGTGCCATTGCTTGTGGGCTAAAAGAGCAAAATATTCAAGTACACTTATCAGATCCAGCTTGGGAAAACTGCCGCATGGCACGTATGGATGGGCTGCCTTGTTATTATGGTAACCCGCAATCAGAACATGCTGAACGTTACTTACCCCTGACAACTCTACGCAGCGTAATGGCGCTTTCGCCAAACCGCCATCATAACGCGCTAGGCGTGCAGTATTTTTCACATTTATTGAATGAAAAGAATGTCTTTTCATTGCGTTCTTCTACCTCTCACGCCAAAGCAAACAAAGACAGCGCGACGTTTCTATCTCGGCAAATTTTGTTTGGTGACAGCGGCTCTTATGCACGTTTAAGTAGCTTAATTGCCAAAGGCGGCAAGGTCAGTGTAACGCGAATTTCTGAAGAGTTTAACTGGGGCAAATACCAAGAGATGAACAGCGATGCAATTCCGTTATTCATCCTCAATGGTGACAAAGACAGTGATGATGATAGCCCTATCAAACTGCGTCCGTTTACTATTAATATGGAAAAACCGCCGCAAGAAGGTGAACGTGTCGTCGCGATGCTGCCACCAAAAATGTCGGTATTGAAAGATCCTAATAATGGCAAAAACAAAGAACCGAAAGAAATAAAAGAGTAAAACGAAAAGGGCTAGGTATCACACCTAGCCCTTTTACTTTCAACTTGCTAACTGATCAGCTCATACCTACATCGGCAAGCGTGCTCGCGCGACAACACTATCGGGCATTTTTTGCGCCAATTGGGCTAGCGAGCGTTCAATCTTTTTATGGGTTGCTTTATCTGCAACCATACTATGAAATAACCAACGATATGCGTCTTCGTAATCACGTGGACTGCCATAGCCTTGATTAAATAAATTAACTAACCGCAATTGTGCTTTTAAATTACCTTGTGATGAAGCTTCACGTAGGTAAGTCACAGCAAGCGCTTTATCCTTTTGCACTAATCGACCCGTGTCATAGTATCGCCCGAGTTGCTCTAATGCCGCCGCTAAGCCTTGCTGCGCTGCTTGACGCATATAATACACACCAAGCTCTACATTACGATCAACACACACCGCATACGCCAGCATATCGCCATATAAAAATTGATAAGAAGGCAGTGCCATTTTATTGGCTCGTGCTTCGATATCTTGTACTAACTGGCAGTCATCTGCCTTTACACGCGCAAGATGTGTATTACTATTGATCAAAGCAAGCAGCTCAGTTTCTGTATATAGTGGCACGGCAGCTATGGTCTCTTCAGACTTGGCGTGGCTTGCCAGCAAAAACGATAACGGCACTAATGATAAACAAGTTAACAAACGCATTTAGGTCACTTTAAATTAAAAACCATCTTGCTAAAGTTTATACAAAGATCGTTCCATAATGAAATTTATAAATAGCTTATTTATTATAAACACTATCCCCAGACACAAAAAAAGCTGCACAAGGCAGCTTTTTTAGTACTATTAGTAATTATGCAAACGGACTGCGTAATACCATAGTTTCTACACGGTCAGGACCTGTAGAAATAATATCAACAGGTACACCGGTGATTTCTTCAATGCGTTTGATGTAATCAAGTGCCGCTTTTGGTAGCTGCTCAACAGTAGTAGCACCCACTGTATTTTCAGTCCAACCAGGCATCTCTTCATAAACTGGCGTTACTTTATCATAACCTTCAGCAGCAAGTGGCGTCACATTAGTGATAGTGCCATCTTCTAACTGATAACCAGTACAGATTTTTAGTGTTTCTAGACCATCTAACACGTCTAGTTTAGTTAAACAAAAACCTGAGATAGAGTTAATTTGTACTGCACGGCGCATAGCCACAGCATCTAACCAACCAGTACGACGTAAGCGACCAGTCGTTGCACCAAACTCATGACCTACGGTACCTAAGTGCTTACCAACTGGGTCTTGTTTTTCTAAACCGTCGTAAAGCTCGGTAGGGAAAGGACCAGAACCAACACGCGTGGTGTAAGCTTTGATAATACCTAGTACATAATCAAGATTTAACGGACCAAAACCAGCACCTGTAGCAACGCCACCAGCAGTAGTATTTGAAGACGTT
This sequence comes from Pseudoalteromonas sp. SR41-8, assembly GCF_014163915.1. NCBI lineage: Bacteria > Pseudomonadati > Pseudomonadota > Gammaproteobacteria > Alteromonadales > Pseudoalteromonadaceae > Pseudoalteromonas > Pseudoalteromonas sp. SR41-8. Next base: position 35,256 of record NZ_JACJEE010000028.1, on the reverse strand, counting down.
ACATATGGGTAAGTACCGTGATCGATATCAAGTAATGTACCTTGCGCGCCTTCAAACAAGATGTTGTCGCCCGCTAGACGCGTTTGATCAAGTAACTCAGTTACGTCAACAACCATTGCTTTAAGGATATCTGCAACAGCCATTGCATCATCAAACGTCTGTTGGAAATCTACCGCATCTACTTTGTAATAATTTACTAAAGTGAAGTTATGGTATTCCAATACTTCTTTAAGCTTCGCAGCGAATAATTCAGGGTTGAATAAGTCACCGATACGCAAACCACGACGGGCTACTTTATCTTCATAAGCAGGACCTATGCCGCGACCTGTTGTACCAATCGCTTTATTACCACGTGCTTTTTCACGAGCTACATCTAATGCGATGTGGAAAGGCAAAATAAGCGGACATGCTTCACTGATCAATAAACGTTCACGTACTGGTACGCCACGTTCTTCAAGCATGCCAATCTCTTTCATTAGCGCTTCTGGTGAAACAACAACACCATTACCAATCACACACTTAACATTGTCACGTAATACACCCGATGGAATAAGGTGTAAAACTGTCTTTTCACCTTCGATTACCAGTGTATGACCAGCGTTATGGCCACCTTGGTAACGAACTACTAAAGATGCTTTGTCTGTAAGGAGGTCAACTACCTTACCCTTACCTTCGTCACCCCATTGGGTGCCTAATACAACAACGTTTTTACCCATTGTAAATTCACTTAGAAAAAATTAGGACGAGATTTTACCAGATAATGAGGGGAAAGATCACCCCCGTTTAGGTTATTTTTTCTGCGCAGTCGTACAACGACCTTTGCAATAAAAATTAACTGGTTGAATAACATTAAGTTACTCATAAAAATTCATCTTACTAAAAGAAAAACCCTGCATACACAGGGTTTGGATTTGTGCTAGATTTAGAAAAGATTACTGCGCTGCAGCACCTTTCATATATCTAAAGAAGTCACTGTCTGGTGATAATACCATTACGTCTTGCTTATCTTTAAAGGTCTTTTTATAGGCCTCTAATGAACGTACAAAACCAAAGAATTCAGCATCTTTATTGTACGCATTGGCATAAATAGCCGCAGCTTTTGCATCGCCTTCACCGCGAACGGTACGGGCATTACGCTCAGCATCAGCCAGCATTACTGTGACACGACGGTCAATGTCAGCACGAATCGTTTCGGCTTTTTCTTGACCTTCAGAGCGATGCTCTTTAGCAACAGCAGTACGCTCTGCACGCATACGTTGGTAAATCGAATTACTCACTTCTGACGGTAAATTGATTTGCTTAACACGTACATCAAGTACTTCAATACCTAGCTCTTGAGCACTTTCAGAAGCTTGAACTAATGCTTCTTCCATTAACTCGCTACGTTCACCGGAAACAATCTCACGGATAGTACGTGAACCAAAGTTAGTACGTAGACCATTATTTACTTTTTGCTTAAGTAGTGCTTCAGCGTATTGCTTATCACCACGGGCACGTAAGTAAAAAGCACTAAAATCACTAACACGCCATTTTACAAACGAATCAACTATTAAGTCTTTTTTCTCACTAGTAACAAAACGATCCGGTGCACCATCTAATGTCTGAATACGCGCATCAATACGACGTACTTGACTAAAGAAAGGTACTTTGAATTGTAAGCCAGGACCATAAACAATTGCTTTATCATCACTGTCTTTTTGCACTTTGCTGAATAGCATAACAATTGCTTTTTGCCCTTCAGGTACTACGAACACTGACGAAAAAGACAACACAACGGCCGCTAGTAATATAACTAAACTAAAGTTTTTCATTGCGCTTATCTCCCGTCGTTAAAGCGATCAGCACCAAAGCGGTCTGAACTTGAGTTCACAGTGCTATTGCGCGATGTATTAACTTTATTGCGTAAGTCGTTAATATCACTTGAGCTAGGTAATGCAACACGGGTTGCGTTCCCTTGCTTATCCATGATTTTATCAAGCGGTAAATACATCATATTATTGCCGCCCTTAACATCAACTAACACTTTTGAACTGTTACCTAGCACTTCTTCCATGGCATCAATATATAAACGCTCACGGGTTACACGCTTAGCAGCCTGATATTCAGGTAATAGCTTTTCAAAACGCGCGACTTCACCTTGTGCTTCTAAAATAATGCGCTCGCCGTAACCTTCAGCTTCTTGCGTCATACGGGTAACTTGACCACGAGCACGTGGCTCAATTTCACGCGCGTATGCTTCAGCTTCACGAATAAAACGTTGTTCATCTTCTTGTGCGGCAATGGCATCATCAAACGCGTCTTTAACTTCAGCCGGTGGGCGTGAGTCTTTAAAGTTAACGTCAGTTACGATCAAGCCTAAGTTATACGGTTCGATGATTTTATTCAGTTCATCCCAGGTATTTTGACGCACAACCTCACGGCCATTTGTTAATACTTGGTCCATTTTTGAATGACCAACAACATAACGCAGTGCACTCTCTAGCGCTTCTTCTAAGCTAGAATCAGCATTAGTTACACTAAATTTGTATAGGAAAGGGTCAATTACACGGTATTGCACCTGAAACTCAACGCTTACCACGTTTTCATCTTCAGTGAGCATAAAACCAGACGTCGATAATGAGCGAACGGCTTCAATATCTACCGGAATTACCGTTTCAATAAACGTCATTTTCCAACGCAGACCTGGATCTGCAATGCGGTCAAATTGACCAAAATGTAAAACGATGCCGCGCTCTGCTTCTTTCACGGTATAAATACCACTCAATGCCCATACAATTGCAGCAATGATCAGTACAAATGAAAGACCAGCTCCACCAAGTCCGCCGCCGCCATTGCCGGATTTATTACCGCCAAATAAGCCACCAAACTTGCTGCTGAATTTACGAAACACCTCGTCTAAGTCAGGTGGGCCTTGATCACGTCCGCCTTTTTTGTTCCACGGATCTTTGTCATTGCCATTATTACCCGGTTCATTCCAGGCCATAGCTATACTCCATTGTTATCTAAATAATTTAGGTAATTACGTTAAATCTAACAAAAATACCGCAGTTCTCATACTAAAAATGACATTGTGCAGTAGTTTTTTCGAATTACGAAATAAAAGCGTCGATTTCAGGACCAAACTCTTTTCTTAAACGATTCCATTCTACCATAGGCAGTCGAGTAGCAAGTAACCAATGACCCTGTTCATCAAAGTCTTCTTGATGCACGGCATTTAAATTGAACAACGCAGCACGTAAACGACCATATTGCGGAGCTAATTTAAGCGTATGAACAAACATTTTCTTTGCTAACAGCTCGCTGATAGCTTCAGACAATAGTTCACACCCTGCGCCACTGTGTGCCGACAACCATACTCTAATAGGCATGCCTTCATCGTCACGGTCAATACGTGGTTCAATATCTTCAAGCGCATCAATTTTGTTGTAAACCAACAATTGCGGCACTTCATCAGCTTCTATTTCTTTAAGAACCGATTGTACCTGTTCAATATTCTCTTTACGACGATGATCCGCAACATCGACCACATGAAGTTGTAAATCAGCTTCACGAGTTTCGGTTAGCGTCGCTTTAAATGCGGCAACTAAGTCATGGGGTAAATGGCGAATAAAGCCAACGGTATCGGCTAAAATTATCGAACCAACATCTTCTATTTCGAGTTTGCGTAAAGTTGGATCAAGCGTCGCGAACAGTTGATCAGCAGCATACACATTAGAGTTAGTAATGCGATTAAATAGCGTCGACTTACCCGCATTGGTATACCCTACCAACGACACCGTAGGAATTTCATTGCGGTTACGAGCACGTCTACCTTGCTCACGCTGCACTGCCACTTTCTCTAAACGCGCGCGAATACTTTGAATACGAACTCGCAATAAACGTCGATCTGTTTCTAGCTGAGTTTCACCAGGCCCGCGCAAACCGATCCCGCCTTTTTGGCGTTCAAGATGCGTCCAGCCTCGGATCAAACGCGTCGACATATGACGCAATTGTGCTAGCTCAACCTGCAACTTACCTTCATGGGTACGTGCACGTTGCGCAAAAATATCAAGAATAAGCGTCGTTCTATCAAGCACACGACATTGGCAAACGCGTTCTAAATTGCGTTCCTGTGACGGTCTGAGTTGATGATTAAAAATGACGACATCTGCGTTGTGGATTTTGACAATCTCAGCGATTTCTTCAGCCTTTCCGGTACCGACGAATAGTTTCGGATGTGGTGCTTGACGGCTGCCTTGCACAACCGCCAAACTGCTAACACCAGCAGAAGATACCAACATTTCCAATTCATGAAGATCTTCACGATCCCCTTCTTTTGGAAAGTCGATATGAACTAAGACTGCCTGTTCGCCGGCTTCATAACGGTCAAACAAACATTATGCTCCTAATTTAAAAATTTCCAGCTTCAGGCTCTTCACCGTCTTCGCTTCCTTGAATACCTTGGAAGTTAACAGCACGAGCAGGAACTACGGTAGAAATCGCATGTTTATACACCATTTGATTCACGGTGTTTTCTAGTAAAATAACAAATTGATCAAATGACTGGATCTTACCTTGTAGTTTGATGCCATTAACCAAAAAGATTGATACTGGAATACGCTCACGACGTAGCGCATTCAAAAATGGGTCTTGTAACGATTGGCCTTTTGCCATGTTATTTTCCTTCGTTCTAGGTGTTATTATAATTAAGTGGCTGAACTCATTTAACAAAGCTAAAAAATTTCAACTACTACTAGCTTAGCGAACTTACAACACGTTGCAAGTTTTCTTCATCACCCGTTGTTAACCACGTTACATCGGGCCAACCTCTTAACCACGTCAATTGACGCTTAGCAAGCTGTCGTGTTGCTGCAATACCGCGAAAGACCATTTCATCGTAATCAATCTCGCCAGCAATGTAATCCCACATTTGTCTATAACCCACGCAACGAATGGAAGGTAAGTTAGGGTGTAAATCCTTACGTTGATATAGGGATGAAACTTCATTTTCAAACCCCTGCTCAAGCATTATTTTAAACCTTTGTTCAATTCGCTGGTGTAAATCGGCGCGATCATCAGGCGCAATAGCAAATTGATGAAAAGTATACGGTAAACTCGGCTGCTTACTTTTTTGTAATTCAGTCATTGTTTTACCCGTTAATCGGTAAACTTCAAGGGCGCGGTTAATGCGTTGCGAGTCATTCTCGCTCATTTTTTGTGCCGCTTGCGGATCAATTATCTCAAGCTCTTTATAAAGTGCCGGCCAGCCATGTTGCTTAGCTTGTTGCTCAAGCTCTGCTCGTACTACCGAGCATGCTTCAGGTAATGGCGATAATCCATCAATTAATGCTTTAAAGTACATCATTGTACCACCAACTAATACAGGCACTTTACCTTGTTGGTGAAATTGGTCAATCTTTTCAATTGCATCACGACGAAAATCAGCTACTGAGTAACTTTCACTAGGGTCGATTAGATCAATTAAATGATGTGGCGCAAGCGCTAACTCATGTTGATCAGGTTTTGCCGTACCTATGTTCATATCTTTATACACTAAGGCTGAATCGACGCTGATTATTTCAGTTTTTAAATGTTGGCATAAGGCGATTGCTAATGCAGTTTTGCCTGCAGCGGTTGGGCCCATTAAAAAAATGACCGGTAAATTACTCAACTCAATAACCTTAATCTAACTGTGCTAAAAAATAACTTAAATCTATTTTAACTGCTTTTGCAGATAAACGCTGGATTGTTTGCGGATTATTTTGCATTCGCGTAACCGCCAAGGCAAAAGCTTGGCTGGCAAAAAAGCGCTCGGGCACTTGGCTAAGCTGCCAGTTTAGCCATTGCTCCACACTATTAAGCTCAGCCTTAGTGGCTTTTAATAGCGCATCTACGGCTTGGCTCACATCAAGCAGATACAAACTCTGTGGCAACTTTTTAACCATCACAAATTGCTTTTCAATCAATAACTCAAAGCCCAGCAAGGTAAACCATGATTGTTGCTGTGTTAAGCTTTGGCTGTCTTCTTTACTGATATTAACTCGCACAGGCAATAGTAAGGCTTTTCCTTCTAAGCTGCCTTGCTCAGCAATAAGCTCAAGCCAATCATTGACTAATAAATATTTAAAGTGTGAGCAATATAATTGCTGTTGCAGGCTAAATACACAACCGCCATCACTTTGTACCAGCAACGGCTGCGCACTTTGCGTCTGTAACAATGGTGCTACTTCTTGAGTAACGCCAATAGGTTGATCAAAATGGCTGGCGTGTTGCTCATTGACCCCTTGATAAAACGCATTCACATCTTGATGATTTGTCCGGCTCGCTTGCTTACTTCGCTCGCTTGAACCTGTATATCCACCACCACTAGGTGCTAAATTAGCACCGTAGCGAGCTTGCTCCGCTGGTTGTAAGTGCGACTTAGGATAATCAAACAAACTGCCTGCTGTATTGCTGGAGTGAGCGGGTGTTGCTGTATGCGCTGCTTTAGCATCGCTGTGTTGCGAATCAACATGCTGAGTAACACCAGCAAACTCATCTTGAAGCGGCACCACGACTTGTTTAATTGCCTGCAGAATAAAATCATGCACTAAGCGACCTTGATGAAAACGCACTTCGTGTTTCGCAGGATGCACGTTTACATCCACTTGACGCGGATCAATGTCGATATAAATAACAAAGCCCGGTAGCTCTTCTTGGCCTGCGACTTCTTCGAACGCTTGACGAATGGCATGAGAAATAAGCTTATCGCGCATCATACGATTATTTACATAGGTATATTGCGTAGTATTACTCGAGCCAACTGGTAGCACCCAACCATGTAGCTGCAAGCCTGTATCGCCTGACTCAATATATAACCCCTGCTCAGCAAAGGCTTTACCTGCAACCTGAGCGACCCGAGCAATAGCCTGTGCAGGGTCGGTTTTAGCACGATATTGACGCACTACTTTATCGTTATGGGTGAGGGTAATTGACACATCAAAACGGCTCAGGGCAATACGCTTTATTAACTCATCAATGTGAGTGAATTCGGTTTTTTCGGTGCGTAAAAATTTACGTCTAGCGGGCGTATTAAAAAATAAGTCTTTAACTTCAATGGTGGTGCCGTCAGGGTGGGCAGTGGGTTTAATCTGCACCGCCATATCTCGCCCCTGCGCAAATGCTTGCCAAGCCGCCTCTTGCTGTTTGGTTTTTGAGCTAAGTGTCAAACGCGATACCGAACTAATAGACGCCAATGCTTCGCCGCGAAAGCCCAAAGAACAAATATTTTCTAAATCATCAAGGGACTTTAATTTACTAGTAGCATGACGAGAAAGCGCCAACGTGAGCTCGTCTTTATCAATGCCTGAGCCGTTATCACGAATGCGAATAAGCTTATGACCGCCGCGCTCAATATCAATTTGAATACGTGTTGCGCCTGCATCTAGGCTATTTTCAACGAGTTCTTTAACCACAGATGCGGGTCTCTCAACCACTTCGCCCGCAGCAATTTGGTTAGCTAATCGCGCGGGTAATATTTCAATGCTCATACTGATCCTAACGATTTTAACTTTGCGGAATGTCTAACTCTTGACCAATAAACAAGGTATTAGATTTTAATTGATTGACTTGTTTAAGTTTACCTACAGATACCCCATAGCGACTAGCTAACAAACTTAACGACTCACCAGGGCGAACTTTATGTTTAGTAGGATATTGCGATTTTAACGACGCAAACAGCGAATCATCCGGAGGATTTTTAAGATAATAACTTTTGATAGAAGTAAATATTGCTTTCGCTAAGCGCTCTTGGTGATTAGCACTTTTTAATAGTTTTTCTTCTCGCGGGTTTGAAATAAACCCAGTTTCGACCAAAATAGATGGAATATCTGGTGACTTTAATACCGCTAGGCTAGCCGCTTGCGGCTCTTTTTTATGTAACTTAGCGACCTTTTTAAGCTCATGAACCATGCCTTCAGCAACGCTGAAACCGGTTTTCATCGAATGATCCATCGACATATCCAACAGCGCCTGCGCCAAGTACTTTTCACTGGCCGTGTCTTTAATCACTCCAGCAGCACCACCGAGTAGCTCTGAATGTTTTTCTTTATCTTCTATCCATTTACCAATTTCTGAATTAGCACGACGAAGTGATAACACCCAAACAGAGGCGCCATTTGGTTGCGGGCTAGTAAATGCATCCGCATGAATTGAAACTAAAAAGTCAGCCTTTTTCTGCCTTGCACGGCTAGTGCGAGTATTAAGTTTGACAAAGTAATCTCCACTTCGCACCATTCGCGAAATCATCCCGCGTTCAGCATCAATCATCCGCTCTAAGCGTTTGGCAATTTGTAGTGTGATATCTTTTTCATAAGTACCAGAGGGGCCAATTGACCCAGGGTCTTCGCCGCCATGGCCTGCATCAATAGCAATAATAATATCGCGTTGTTGATTAAGCTCACGCTTTTTAACCGCAGTATTACTCGTTGCAGCTACTGGCTCTGCTTGATTTTTGTCATATAAGTCGACCACTAAACGATTTTTATAAGGTCCCGTTGGCGCCAGTGCAAAAATCACCGGTTTAACGGCCCCTGTAAGCTCAAAAACAAATCGTACCCCCTGGCTGCTTTTCGCTTTCGAGTAACGTAGTTTACTGACGATTTGATGCTTACTGGGAATAGTTGGTAGGTCTTTTATTTTATCTGTATTTTCTAAATCGACCACTAAGCGCAGTGGATTTTTTAGCATAAAATAACTGAAGTCGGGCTTATCCGTTAAGTCGAATACTACCCGCGTACTATCTGGCGATGGCCACACCCGTACACTATTGATAGTATTTTGTGCATAGAGATTAGCACTGATTGCTAACAGCAAAAAAGCACCCATCCACTTTATGACAACTCGACTCATCGGTATCTTCACACCCTTATTATTTGTTGTTATTCACTATGGTTTTTGAGTTTATCCACGATACTGTGACCACGCGGGCTAATGCTTTGGATCTCAATTGCTCGTGCATCGCCGACATAACGTAAAGTAATATCTAAGTCTGGTGTTGGGATAAACTCGCCGCCTTTTTCAGGCCATTCCACCACACAAATAGCTGTTGGCGAAAAATAATCTCGAATACCCATGTATTCTAATTCTTCTGGATCGCCTAAACGATATAAATCAAAATGATAAACATTGGCCGTTGCCAACTCATAAGGCTCCACCAGCGTATAAGTTGGACTCTTAACTTTACCTTGATGACCAAAGCCTTGGATCACACCACGTGTTAAAGTGGTTTTACCTGCTCCCAAATCACCGTGTAAGTAAATAACTGCACCTTGCTCCATTAGCATAGCAAGTTGATTGCCCATTTTAACCGTTGCAGCTTCATCAGCGAGTTGAAAACCAACACAGTGCGTCATTCTAACCTCATGGATAGTATTAAAAACGATAACTTGTTAATCATACCAGATTATTTTACTAAGGCGAGAATCGACACTTATAGACACAAAAAAACCGGCAAAGTTGCCGGTTTTTTTTGTAATTAGGACTATAGACCTAATTTTTTCTCAAGATAGTGGATATTAGTACCACCATTTTGGAAGTTTTCATCCGCTAAGATGCGCTTATGTAATGACGTATTAGTTTTAATACCGTCAATCACAAGCTCATTCAATGCGTTACGTGCACGGGCAATTGCTACATTACGGTTTTCACCGTAAGTAATTAATTTACCGATCATTGAATCATAGTGTGGTGGCACTGTGTAGTCAGCATAAATATGGCTGTCCCAACGAATACCTAAACCACCTGCTGGGTGGAAACGCGTAATTTTACCCGGTGACGGGATAAACGTTTCAGGATCTTCAGCATTAATACGACACTCAATTGCATGACCACGAATAACGACATCGTCTTGCGTGAATGATAGTGGTTGGCCCGCTGCAATTTTTAACTGCTCTTTGATCAAATCAACACCGGTAACCATTTCTGTCACTGGATGCTCAACCTGAATACGAGTGTTCATTTCAATGAAATAGAACTCACCATTTTCGTATAAGAACTCAAATGTACCCGCACCACGATAACCGATTTCGATACATGCACGCGTACAACGCTCACCGATAAACTTACGCACTTCAGCAGTAATACCTGGTGCTGGCGCTTCTTCGACTACTTTTTGATGACGACGTTGCATAGAACAATCACGTTCACCTAAGTGAACAGCATTACCTTGCCCGTCAGCCAATACTTGAACTTCGATATGACGTGGGTTTTCAAGGAATTTTTCCATGTAAACCATGCTATTACCAAAGAACTGTTTTGCTTCTTGTTGCGTTAAAGCGATTGAGTCAATTAACTCAGCTTCACTGCGAACAACCCGCATACCACGACCACCACCGCCACCAGCGGCTTTAATGATCACTGGGTAACCGATACGTTTAGCGATTTGCATGTTGCGGTCTTTATCATCCGATACCGGACCATCTGAACCTGGTACACATGGTACGCCAGCTTTACGCATTGCTTCGATTGCAGATACTTTATCGCCCATTAGACGAATCGTGTCGCCGCGCGGACCAATAAACACAAAACCACTTTGTTCAACTTGATCAGCAAAATCAGCGTTTTCTGCAAGGAAACCATAACCCGGGTGGATAGCAACTGCATCGGTTACTTCAGCTGCCGCAATAATGCGCGGAATGTCTAAGTAACTTTCAGTGGCAGAAGGTCTACCAATACATATTGTTTCATCTGCAAGCAATACATGCTTAAGATCGCGATCCGCCGTTGAATGCACAGCAACCGTTTTGATCCCAAGCTCTTTGCAGGCGCGCAATATACGAAGTGCAATTTCACCTCGGTTTGCAATGACTACTTTATCTAACATTAGAGTTGGCCTTTTAGGTTGCGCTATTATTCAATGATGAATAAAGGTTGATCAAATTCTACTGGCTCGCCATTTTCAACTAAAATCGCTTTCACGGTGCCCGCTTTATCTGACTCAATTTGGTTCATCATTTTCATCGCTTCGATGATACAAAGCGTATCACCTACTTTGACTTGTGAACCCACTTCTACATATGAAGGCGCTTCAGGAGAAGCTGCTGTATAGAAAGAACCAACCATTGGCGATAATACTTGATGGCCAGTAGGACCGGCAGGTGCTGCCGCTTCTGCGCTTGCAACAGGTGCAGCTGCAGGGGCTGGAGCCGGTGCTGGTGCGTACTGTGGTGCATAATGCGGAGCGTAAGCAGGACCTGCACTCATATTATTACGATTGATACGTACTGATTCTTCACCTTCGGTGATTTCTAATTCAGCAATACCTGATTCTTCTACTAGTTCAATTAGTTTTTTGATCTTGCGAATATCCATGAACGACCCGCCTGTTAGTTTGTTAGTTTAAAATTAATTCGAGTTTTGCAACCGATTGACCGCAGCTTCAAGTGCTGCGCGATAACCCATTGCGCCTAATCCACATATCACGCCCTGCGCCACATCAGAAAAATATGAATGATGACGAAACGCTTCCCGCGTGTGCACATTAGTTAAGTGCACTTCAAAAAACGGGATATCAACAGCCAGTAACGCATCACGTAAAGCCACGCTTGTATGCGTAAATGCCGCTGGGTTGATAATAATGTAATCAATGACCTGCCATGCACTATGTATGTGCTCAATTAAAGCTTGCTCACTATTACTTTGAAAATGCGTTAGCTCAACATCTAGACCATGCGCAAACTCAGTTAGTTCGCTCATAATCTCACTCAGTGTTTGTAAACCGTATTTTTCTGGTTCACGCTTACCCAGCATGTTTAAGTTAGGGCCATTTATAACTAAAAGTTTAAATTTTGCAGCCATAATACGCGATAATCCTATAAATAATGAGTTAAGCCATTTTGATTAGAAATCCCCGCAAAATGTAGAGGGGGAAAACTAAAATAGCAAGTATTTCTCACGTTAACCACCTATTATAGCCAGTTCGATGTAAATAGCAGCAAAATACTGGTCTAATCACTAGTAACCACCACAAAAACAAAAACGCCACTCATATAAAGTGGCGTTTAAAATAGCGGTGCGAAAAATGTTTATTTAGCGCTATTTTTCACTTTTGCTAAATGCTCAGCAAAGTCCTTGGCATTTAAAAAGCCCGTCACACGCTGTGCTGCAAGCTCTTCACCTTGTGTATCAAAAAACAAAATACTGGGTAAACCAAATACCGAAAACTCTTCCATTACAGCAATTGTTTTATCATCACTTTCGGTCAAATCAATTTTTAACAACTCAAAGTTTGCAAACTCACCTTGTACTTTAGCGTCAGGAAAAGTGTATTTCTCGAACTCTTTACACGCAACACACCAATCTGCATATAAATCGACCATCACTAAACGACCATCACTGTTTGCATCATTTATTGCTTGTTTGAGCTCAGCTAAGTCAGCAACTAATTTAAAGCCGCGCTCTTGTTGCTCGCCATTTGCGGCACTAACAACTTGCGCTGTTGGCCATATATAGTTTTTAGTTAAGCTCACACCGCTAACAACTAATAACGTTGCAACAAACCACAATGCAGTTTTTAACTTACCTTGTGTTTGAGCGCTCTGCCAATGATGTAAATACAAGGCCGTTGCTAATGCTAATAAGCCCGCCATAAGTAATATGATGTCTGCATCGACAATACGTTCAAGCAAGATCAATGGCACTACCAGCATGATAAAACCAAACAGGGTTTTAACTTGTTCCATCCAGCCGCCTGCTTTTGGCAATAATTTACCGCCGGAGGTGCCTAATAACAGCAGCGGAATACCCATCCCTAAACTCAGCACATACAAAGTTAAGCCGCCAACTAAATAATCGCCGCTTTGCGCAACAAACAATAGCGCAGCTGATAACGGTGCAGTGGTACAAGGTGACGCAATTAAACCCGATAAAACCCCCATTAAAAACACGCCAATGTAGTTGCCGCCTTTTTGATTATTACTTACTTGTGTGAGCTTATTCATCATGCCGCTAGGGAGCTTTATTTCGTACCAACCAAACATCGACATAGCGAGTAAAACGAATAATAAACTGAAACTAATCAATACATATGGGTGCTGCAAATAACCTTGCACTTGACCACCAAGTGATGCAACCACAAGGCCCAGCGCCGCATACGTAACGGCCATACCCTGCACATAAACAAAAGAAAGCGCAAAAGCTTTTCTAGTGGAAAGATTTTTTTGTCCTGCAATTAGGCTCGACAAAATAGGAAACATCGGAAATACACATGGCGTAAATGCCAGACCAATACCGACCAAAAAGAAAATCGCTAAGTTCGCTAACAAACCTTGCGAGGCCAGTTTTTCAGTAAAGTTTAATTCTTTTTCTGAGTCATCATCTTGCGTTACAACATTCTCTGCAGCAGCCGCTGATTCAGCGTTAAGCGCAGCTAATGCATTGCCTGCTGTCGCGTTATCTGTTGTAGGGGTTTCACCGGCAATCGTACTCAATGGAATAGTAATGATCTCTGGCGGGTAACATAGCCCTGCTTCAGCACAGCCCTGATAGCGAACTTTAATTACGCCATCTTCAGCTATATTACTTAGCTTACTGATCACACTCAGTGAATCAAAAAACACTGCTGTTTTGCCAAAGAACTCATCTTCAATGATCACGCCTTTACCAAGATCGGGCACTTCAATATCAGCACCTTTACCAATAATTTCTAGCTTCTTTTTATATAGGTAATAACCCGGCGCAATATCCCAACCAACAAAAAGTGTGCTGCCTTGCTGATCAAAATCAAATGAAAATGCCTGATCAACAGGTAAAAATGTTTGCTCTTTGGGCTGCAGCAAATCACTTAATAAATTATTAGTTGCAGCCTGTGCTGGCATTAACGACAGCGCACAAAGCAATAAAAGAAAACAACGCATTAATTAAGCACCTCATCCATCCAATTAAAATAGGCTAAATTGCCAGTGGCCACATCAATAACCTGTATTTCAGGAATTTCATAACTATGTAATTGCTTGATAGTTTGAATCAATTCATTCATTTTTTCTGACTTCGTTTTAATTAATAATTTACACTCGGTTGCATAAGCAACCTCTCCTTGCCACATATAAACAGATTCCACATTTGGAAGAATGTTCACACACGCAGCTAATTTAAGCTTAACTAATTGCTCAGCTATGGAGCGTGCCTCACTTACATCTGCGCAAGTGGTAAAAATAAGTCGAAAATGAGTCGTCATATTGAACCTTTGATTGATTGCTCTGCCCAATGCCATAGTAGCTGATAGCTAAGGCAAAGTGTAGTTAACCTAAACTGCGGATAATAAATCGCTTAATCAGAGTTCAGGCGATTTAGCCAACACTGCTTTACCACTAGCCTTGAAAAAAGACCTGATAACCCATATTTATATTTCATCAACTCAACTGAGTGATCACTATTTAGAGAGCCTTATGTTTAGATTTTTGTTTTTATTATTTATTCTCGTGCCAATTATTGAAATTGCGTTGTTAATTCAAGTAGCTGATGTAATTGGTGGATTCGCCACTATTGCACTGGTTATTGTAACCGCAATATTCGGCGCAAAATTAGTTAGAACACAAGGTATGGGCGCACTGCAAAATGTGCAAACACAAATGGCGCAAGGGCAAATGCCAGCCAAAGAATTATTTACCGGTTTATGTGTGATTATTGCTGGCATATTATTGCTAACTCCAGGCATTATGACCGACGTATTCGGTTTTTTATTATTGACCCCGGCCATTCGCAATAAACTAGCTGCAGGCCTTGCTAGTCAAGCAACGGTGCGTATGAGTGCAGGCATGCAACAAGGTCCAACAGCATTTAATCAGCACACCCATTCAGAGCCAGAACCTCGCAAAATGAGCGAGCCGACCACTATTGATGGTGAGTACGAGAGAAAAGATTAAAAATTTTAATTTTTATCACTTGGGTTTTGAAGCAATACCCCCATTACTGAGTACAACTAAATCAATTGCCTTGAACCACAGGGTTTAATGCAAACTGGTACATATAAAGCTTTTTTCTGTCCTGTTCAGAAACTGTTAGGAGAACTAAATAAAATGAACATTCGTCCTTTACATGATCGCGTGATCGTTGAGCGCCTAGAAGAAGAAACCAAATCTGCTGGCGGTATTGTATTAACTGGTTCTGCGGCTGAGAAATCAACCCGCGGTAAAGTTGTTGCAGTGGGTAATGGCCGTACTCTAGATAACGGTGATGTGAGAGCATTAGAAGTTAAAGTCGGTGACACTGTGTTATTCGGCTCATATGTTGAAAAAGCTGAAAAGATCGAAGGTCAAGAGTACCTGATCATGCGTGAAGACAATATTTTAGGCATTGTAGGCTAAAGCTACTTTTCGTTTAACAAACATTCAGAATTCAAAGGAAATTAATCATGGCAGCAAAAGAAGTACTTTTTGCAGGTGACGCACGCGCTAAAATGCTAGCTGGCGTAAACATCTTAGCAAACGCAGTTCGTGTAACTTTAGGTCCTAAAGGCCGTAACGTAATCCTAGACAAATCATTTGGCTCTCCAGTGATCACTAAAGATGGTGTATCAGTGGCAAAAGAAATCGAACTTGAAGACAAGTTTGAAAATATGGGCGCACAAATGGTTAAAGAAGTTGCATCTAAAGCAAACGATGCAGCCGGTGACGGTACAACTACTGCAACAGTATTAGCACAGTCAATTGTAAACGAAGGCTTAAAAGCGGTTGCTGCGGGCATGAACCCAATGGACCTTAAGCGCGGTATTGATAAAGCAATCATCGCAGCTGTTGCTGAGCTAAAAGAACTTTCAGTACCATGTGCAGATGCAAAAGCAATCGCTCAAGTGGGTACTATTTCAGCTAACTCTGATAAAGAAATTGGCGACATCATTGCAGAAGCAATGGAAAAAGTAGGCCGTAATTCAGGTGTAATCACTGTTGAAGAAGGTCAATCACTTGAAAACGAACTAGATGTTGTTGAAGGCATGCAGTTTGACCGTGGTTACTTATCTCCGTATTTCATCAACAACGCAGAAAAAGGCGCTGTTGAATTAGATAACCCATTTATTCTACTTGTAGATAAAAAAATCTCTAATATTCGTGAGTTGCTACCTACATTAGAAGCCGTTGCTAAAGCAAGCAAACCATTACTTATCATTGCTGAAGACCTTGAAGGCGAAGCACTAGCTACTCTAGTTGTTAACAACATGCGCGGTATCGTTAAAGTATCAGCAGTTAAAGCACCTGGTTTTGGCGACCGTCGTAAAGCAATGCTACAAGATATCGCAGTATTAACTGGCGGTACGGTTATCTCTGAAGAAATCGGCCTTGAACTTGAAAAAGCGACAGTTGAAGATTTAGGTACTGCAAAGCGCGTAGTTATCACTAAAGATGATACAACTATCATCGATGGTGCAGGCGAAGAAGCTGGCATCAACGGTCGCGTTGCGCAAATCAAAGCACAAATCGAAGAAGCAACATCAGACTACGATAAAGAGAAACTACAAGAGCGCATGGCTAAACTTGCCGGCGGTGTTGCGGTAATCAAAGTAGGTGCTGCTACTGAAATAGAAATGAAAGAGAAAAAAGACCGCGTTGAAGATGCACTTCATGCAACTCGCGCTGCGGTTGAAGAAGGCGTAGTGCCTGGTGGTGGTGTTGCACTAGTACGTGCAGCAAGCAAACTTGTTGATTTAGTTGGTGACAACGAAGATCAAAGCCACGGTATCAAAGTAGCACTACGTGCTATGGAAGCACCACTTCGTCAAATCGTTACCAACGCAGGTGACGAAGCGTCTGTTGTTATTAACGCAGTTAAAGGCGGCACGGGTAACTTCGGTTACAACGCAGCAACTGGCGAATACAACGACATGATTGAAATGGGTATCCTAGATCCAACAAAAGTAACGCGCTCTGCACTACAATTTGCAGGCTCGATTGCTGGCCTTATGATCACCACTGAAGCAATGGTAGCTGAAATCCCAAAGGATGAAGCTGGCGGCGCTGACATGGGAGGCATGGGCGGCATGGGTGGTATGGGCGGCATGATGTAATTCATCTCCTAACCATCTAGCTAAAATAAAAACCCAGCTTCGGCTGGGTTTTTAGCTTTAAGAGCAACGATAAAGTAGCAAATAAAATGACTCCAGCGTATTGCAGTGCTTTTTAACTGTATGCCAAAACCATACTCAGAGTTAATTTTATTTATAAGCCATAATTAAGGATATTAAGATGAATAAAAAGCCTGAACTGATCATCTCGTCACTCGATGCTGATAGATTGTATGATTTAATGGAATCATTACCAGCAGGAAGCTTTGCTGGCGAAAAAGAACTTGAAGCTGAACTTGGCCGCGCAACAATCGTTGAGCCAAAAGATGTGCCTTCGACAGTGGTTACTATGAACTCAACGGTAAACTTTATTGTTGAATCAACTAAAGAAGAATTCACTAAGACCTTAGTGTATCCGAAAAATGCTGATGCAAGTGCTGATAAAATATCAATTTTAGCCCCTGTTGGCAGCGCCCTACTTGGTCTATCGCAAGGTGATGAAATTGAATGGCCAAAACCAAGTGGCGGTCTCATAAAAGTAAAAATAAAAGCAATCACTTATCAGCCAGAACGAGCCGGTGAGTTACATCGATAATATTTATGTTATTAAAAACCCAGTGAAAGCTGGGTTTTGTTTTTAAAGATAATAAGTTTAAAACCTAGCGCCAGCCACACGTAAGTCCAGATTTATCGGGAAAAGCTTTCTGACTGAAGTCAGACCTACTGATAAATCTAGCACCGCACTTAACGTACCAGCCTTTTGTCCTCGGGTTATATTTTCTTATATGCTAAAAAGCATCTTTAAGCACTGCATTATTTCAAGGTAGGACAATGACAAACATAAAACAGCATATAGGTAGCATGGCATTAGTTGTAGGGAATTATGATGATGCGATTGCATTTTACACTCAAAAACTGGGGTTTGATTTAATCGAAGATACTGATCAGGGTAATGGCAAACGCTGGGTATTAGTATCACCACCTAACTCTAATGGCACTAATTTATTACTCGCACAAGCAAGTACTCAACAGCAGTTAGAGGCTGTGGGCAACCAAACTGGGGGCCGAGTGTTTTTATTTTTACATACCAATGACTTTTGGCGAGATTATGAATTAATGCAAAAAAATGGCGTTAACTTTAATGAACAGCCCCGCGTAGAAGAATACGGCACCGTTGTGGTATTTGAAGATTTGTATGGTAATAAATGGGACTTACTACAATTAAATTAAAAGCAGTCTGTGAGAGGTCACTAATCGCGATAAATCACAACCTACTGGCGCTTAATATGGAACCTCTGGTTGACTTGATATTGTTCAATTAACCCTCATTAACTAACTATTAGTAACCATATTAAAAACAAATGGATTTATTAAACAAAGTTAGCATTGAAACATTATTAGTTCACCTTGGTGTAGTGACGTTATTGTTACTGGTGATATTGTGGTCAATGGTAAAAATAGTTGTGTGGGGTAAAACCATGTCACGAGGGGCTTTTTTATTTTTGTCGTTCTTTCCGCTTATTTCGTTATTCCCTATTCCACCCCCGCAATTTGAGAATGTACAAAAAGCCAAACAAGAGCAGCGTAAACGCAAAGAAGACTCCGGCGATCCACCAGAAGAGGACGAAGGTGAAGCATCGCGCTGACATTCTCAGCTCACGATGCTTGAAAAACACTATCAATGAATCACATTATTGCTGACTAATTTGATATAAACGCTGTGCTTGGCTATTTGAATCTTTGCTGACGCTACGAAATTCTTCAGCATCACTGGCATTTTGCACAGAGATCTCACGAATTCGCTCTGCCAAGTTTTTCACATTTTCGGTTACCTGTGATTGCTCTTCAGTCGCTACGGCAATGCTTGATGAACGCTCTTTAATATCATTAAACGCGGTAACAATACTTTCATACTGTGCACGTGTTGTTGCTGAGCGCTCGTTCACCACTTCAGAGTATTCACGGCATTCTCCAATAACGTTAACCCCTCGACTAGCGGCTTCTTGCAATTGGCTGATCATGGTTTCAATCTCGCCAGCCGATTGCTGAGTACGATGTGCCAAAGTTCTAACTTCATCAGCCACTACCGCGAAACCACGCCCTGATTCACCTGCTCGAGCAGCTTCAATGGCGGCATTAAGCGCAAGTAGATTAGTTTGTTCTGAAATATTCATGATCACATCAAGCACCGAGCCCACTTGTTTTGAGTCTTGTGCAATCCGTGAAATGGCATCTGATGATTCCGTTAATTTATCAAATAATAACTGGATTGATTCGGCATTCTTCTCAATAACATCAAAACCAGAATTCACTAAATCAGCTGATTGCGTAGTAATATCTGCAACGCTCAAAACATCTTGTGAGGCTGATGAGGCTGCTATCGACATTTCATGAATTGCCTCAGCCAACATGTTGTTTTCTTCCATTAACTCTTGCGTACGAATTTGGCTGTTATTACTTAAGTTATCCATCGCTTCAGCGTTGTTTTTAACCGCAGCGGCTTCTGCTTGGATCTGTTCTAAAATCTTAATCAGATGATCGCCATAATCATTAATCGCTTCGCATAAGTGGCTCATTTCATCACTTCCACGCACGGCCAGTTTTGAATTCGTGCGACCTTGCACCAACATTCTAACTTGCTCTGTGGTGGTGTTAATTTGCTGCACCAGGCGATTACCAAAAATCAGTAATACTGATACAAAAGCGAGAATAAGGGCGATAAATGAACTGTATAAATAATAAGTGAGGGTGTTAACGGTTTTCTTGGCAATTGCGGCAGGAATAATAACCCCTGAGCGCCAATTTTGCTCTGCCAATGAGTAAGTTACTAAAATAGATTCGTCATTATTAACCACACCACTGGCAAATTCAGCAACAGTTGTATTGCTGTTTTGCAAGGCGCTGACCAACGGCTTTAAGCTACTGTCTTTACTGGCAACCTGAGTAAGGCTCATCATTGCTAAGTTAGTATTGCGTATCGATGGAATCGATACTAATTGCTCGGCGCTATCTAAAATAAAGTTATAGGTGCCCGTAGCATTGTTCTCTGCGATCAATGAGCTTTCGATAGATGCCAGTTCAACGTCTAAGGTGGCAACCCCCCAAAATTGGTTATCACGGATTATTTTCACGGAACAGGTAACCATCGGTACATTCGATACCGTGTCTACATAAGCTTCGGACCAAACGCACTCACCCCGATTAGCGTTAATGGCATTTTTATACCAGGTTTCTTGTTGATACGCGCTGCTGTCGGGCTGGTTATAATCATCTAAAAGTTTATATTGGCCATTACCTGTTTTCGCCCAGAAAAGAGATGCCTTTGCTGCTGAAGGCAGCATTTTATTCGGCTCAGGCCAAATACCACCACCCGCAATACCTTTGCCACTTGCAATCAAAGGAGCAATATTTTCAATAAAGGCCGCCTGCTGCAATGGCAAAGTCTCGGCTACCACGGCTAAGCTTTGCGTTAAGGTGGCACTTTTAGCTAAATCTTTTGCTAACGATTCGCCGATCACCTTTGCTTGTAATTTTGCGCTGGATATAGCGTCATTTTTAATGATTGGCGTAACAACTAGCTGCATTATTCCTGACAGAATAATTAAAGCAAACAACAGCAGCAGAAAACTCCCTAGGTACATTTTTTTTTGTATCAACATCTTCTTTTTACCTCAGTAGTAAATAATAGCCGCGCAAATTAGAGTATAGGGACTGTGCTGTATTTAGCAAAACGAGTTCCTAAAAATAGTGACCAAAAAGTATATTTAACCGCTATTTACCATTAATGAGCTGCCTAACAATAGCAAATAAATCACTTGGCAACATACCGCGCTCCCCTTCGCGTTCTGCCAAAATATCGGCTGCTTTAGCGTGCAATGTCACACCGTAACATGCGGCTTGATCAACAGCGAAACCTTGAGCAAGTAACGCACCTATGATGCCGGTAAGCACATCACCACTGCCACCAACGGCAAGCGCTGGATTACCATTTTCGCACAACCAAGTTTGCTGCCCGTTGGCGATCAGGCTACCCGCGCCTTTCAGCACACTGGTACTGGTATAACGTTTAGCTAAATCCGTAGCAGATTGAAAGCGATTTGCTTCAATCTCAGCAATTGAAACTTTCATTAGCCGTGAGGCTTCACCAGCATGCGGGGTTATTATGCAATTTTTAAGGCGATACTCTAAAGCATGCTTAGCCAACAAATTTAAGCCATCAGCATCAATAACTAATGGTAAATTATTTGCTAAGCAATATTGTATAACCTGCTCAAATGTCGTTTGCGCCCAACTATCCTGACCAAGACCTGGACCAATAATGACACAATTTGCCCATTCAAGGGCTGCGGATAAACTGTCGCAACTGACCATTAATTCAGGGCGACCACTACTAACGACTTGTACACTGCTTTGATGAGTATAAACACGCACCATTGCAGCGCCTGTACGAAGTGCTGCTTCACTTGATAAACGAATGGCCCCGCTAGTACCTTGATTCCCACCGACGCATAACAGCTTGCCGTGGTTCCCTTTATGGCTATTGCGACTTCGTGCAGCAAGTGGTTTAAAACTAGTGATATTGATAAGTGTTGCGCTAGCATCCACTAACTTGGTAAATGATTCTGCGATCCCTAAATCATTAAAAATGATTTTTCCTGCAGCACTTCGCCCGGCACCGGTTACTAAGCCTTGTTTAATCCCCACAAAAGTAACGGTAATAGTAGCCTGAATAGCGATGCCAAGTGGCTGCCCGGTGTCGGCGTCTATGCCTGAAGGTAAATCAATTGCCACTATTGCGCTAGGTTGCGCGTTGGCATCTTCAATCATCGTTAAAAATGGCGGACGAACTTGACTATTAATTCCGGTACCTAACAAACCATCAATAATAATATCGGCATTATTGAGGCGACCTTCCGTGTAACTTTCAACTTCGCCCCCCAATGCTTGCCAACGTTGCTGAGCTGTAAGCGCATCCCCGGTGAGATGTCTACTGGTATCGGCTGCAAGTACAATGACTTCCTTACCGGCTTGCTTGGCAAGGCTTGCCACAATATAGCCATCGCCCGCATTATTACCATAACCGACCAGAATAAAGTAGCGCTGAGCATTCGGAAAATGCTCGATACACTGCGAGAATACCGCATGCCCTGCGCGCTCCATCAAAGTGAACATGCTAACGCCTGCCAAGGTCGCTGCTTTTGCTTCGTGCTCCCTCACCTGCTTTGCCAAAAATAGTTGCTGTGCTAGGCCTTGATTCTGCATATTGATCCATAATAGAAGACGGGCTGTTTACTTAGACTATTAGCCACAGCTGCTAGCGTCAAGGAATGTCGTCACCAACATTTTCAGGCTAATTTAGGAGGTATACTTAGGAAGGATGGTCTTTTCGTTTGCTTTTGTTGCTGCATTTAGCAACTTTAATAAAAAACGGCGCGCAATTTACATTGCGCGCCGTTTTTTAAAACTTACTAATTAAGTGAGTTTATTCTGCTTCCGGCAGGTTACGGCCGTAAAAGATTTCTTGCATTTCACGTGTTAATTTAGAACGAATTGCTTCTTCTTCGTCTTCAGATAAATCACTCGTAGTAACACCAAATAAATAAGTATTTAGGTCTGTTTCTTTTAGCATCATCTTAGTATGGAACAAGTTTTCTTGATACACATTCACGTCCATCATTTGGTACGCTTCTTTGGTATCTTCGGTCATGTAGTTTTGAATTGAGTTGATCGCGTGATCGATATAGTGCTTAACACCATCTACGTCACGGGTAAAACCACGTACTCGGTAGTCAATTGTTACAACATCTGACTCTAAGCTATGAATTAGGAAGTTTAACGCTTTTAATGGCGAAATAATGCCACAGGTCGATACTTCGATATCGGCACGGAAAGTACAAATACCATCATCAGGGTGAGCTTCAGGATAGGTATGAACGCAGATATGGCTTTTATCTAAATGAGCAACAACTGTTTCAGGTAATGGTCCTGGTGCTTCATCAACTTCATAAGTTTGCTGCTGCTCAATTGGCTCTTCTGAGATCAGAATTGTTACACTAGCACCTTGAGGGTCGTAATCTTGACGCGAAACATTTAAAATATTCGCACCGATAATGTCTACTACTTCACCTAAAATATCGGTTAGTCGATCAGCACTGTACTGTTCGTCGATATATTCAATATATTCTTTACGTTGTTGCTCAGTCTTTGCATAGCAAATATCGTAAATACTAAAGCTTAAACTTTTGGTTAAGTTATTAAAGCCATGAAGTTTAATTTTATCGAAGGGTTTGTTCATGATAAACCAACCTATAAACAAGTGAAATCTGCCAGAGCAGAATGAAAAGTTCGCGGATTTTATACGAATTTCACCTCAGGAAAAAGCGTTATTTTCCCTGTTCTTGTATAACTTCGTGTGTGTGGGTAATTTCTACTGTTTTATCAAGCATTAATGCTACTGAACAATACTTCTCTGCAGATAGTTGAACGGCACGCGCAAGGTGCTTTTCTGAAACGTTGTCGCCAGTCACAACAAAGTGTAAGTTAATCTTAGTGAATACTCGCGGAGCGGACTCTGCGCGTTCAGCACTCAATTGCACTTGCACATCTGAAAACTGTTGTTTAGCTTTTTTTAGAATACTGACTACATCAACCGATGAACAGCAGCCAACTGACATTAATACCATTTCCATTGGGCTTGGTGCGGCGCTATCGCTACCAGCATCAAACACAACATTGTGACCAGAATTAGAACGCCCTAAAAAAGTATCGCCTTCAACCCATTTCACATTCGCTTGCATTTTATTACTCTCAAAGAAGTTATTTCCTTGATTGTAAGGAAGTCACACGCAGTTGCAAATTAAAAACGATAATTGGAATGATCAGGCACTTTCGACAACTGCGCTATCAAAGAGGTTTTTTACCAATGCGGCAAATTCATCGATAAATGCATGTTGCTCTATTGTCACTTGATTACTGGTGACGCTGCTGAGAACTTCTTGTAAGTCGTATACAATGCCATCTACTTCACGCACGATTTGACTACGTTGTTCAGTAGAAAGCTCTGTGTGTTGCTGGCATAACAACATAACATTTTCAGCAATATCATCTTCTATTAGCTCCATAATAGTAGGAGCGCCTGGTTTTATTTCGCCGGACTTCTCAAATAATGCTAAATTTTGAGTAAGATACATGATGAGGTCATCATATCCTTGCCTATCTAAAACCATAATTATCCACACCTAATTAAAACGACTGTATTGATTTAAGCAGAAAGCGCTTTTAATTGCTACCTTTGAGCATTAACCAATACAAAAAAAGCAGCCTTGGCTGCTTTTTTAGTTATTTATTACTATTTGACCAAAATCGATTAATCGATTTTTAAGCCTGGGCTTAATGTTGCTGGCATTGCTACTTTTTCAAGTTCAACAGAGGCAACTGGGTATGCGCAATAATCAGCTGCATAGTAAGCACTTGCACGATGATTACCTGATGCACCAATACCACCAAAAGGAGCTGCACTTGAGGCACCGGTGATTGGGCGGTTCCAGTTAACAATACCAGCACGGATACGACGTAAAAAATGGTCGTAATCTGCCGCATTATCACTGAGTAAACCCGCAGACAAACCAAAGCTGGTATCGTTGGCTTTATCAATCGCACTATCAAAATCTGTAAAGCGGAATACTTTTAATAGTGGACCAAAGTGCTCTTCATCTGGGAAGTTAGCAACATCTGTGCACTCAATAATACCAGGCGTTACAAAACCTGTATTTTCAGTATGCTTAAGCTCAACCAATACTTCAGCACCAAGCTCAACGAGTTGTTGCTGTGCTTTTACCATACCAGAAGCCGCAGCTGATGAGATCATCGAGCCCATAAACGGTTGCTCTACATCATCGTAGTTGCCCACTTTGATGGCTTTAGTCGCGGTAATTAAACCGGCTAAAATTGCATCGCCTTGCTCACCTGCTGGTAAAAATAGCTTGCGTGCACAGGTACAACGTTGGCCACTTGAGATAAATGCTGATTGAATAATATCGTGAATAACGGCTTTGGTATCAGCAACATCAGTAATAATAAGCGGATTGTTACCACCCATTTCTAATGCTAAGATTTTACCTGGTTGACCGGCAAACTGCTCATGCAGAATATGGCCTGTGCGTGATGAACCGGTAAAGAATAAGCCATCAATACCTTTGTGAGCAGCAAGAGCCTTACCTGTGGCTACTTCGCCTTGTACTAGGTTAATAACCCCTGCTGGTAAACCTGCTTTTTCCCATAACTTAAGCGTTAGCTCAGCAACAGCTGGAGTTAGCTCCGATGGTTTAAACACCACGGTATTGCCCGCCAAAAGTGCAGGCACAATATGGCCATTAGGTAAATGACCAGGGAAGTTATAAGGGCCAAATACCGCCACTACACCATGTGGTTTATGGCGGATCATTGCACGACCTTGCGGCATTGGGTTTTCTACGTCGCCAGTGCGCTCTAAAAATGCTTTTTCAGAGATAGCTATTTTACCGACCATAGCACCCGCTTCAGTGCGAGTTTCCCATAACGGCTTACCCGTTTCTTGGGCTATTACAACAGCAAGCTCTTCGCTGTGCTCTTTTAGGGTTTCGGCAAAAGTTTTTACAATCGCTAAACGTTCTGCAAATGATTTATCAGCCCAGCTATAAAATGCTGCACGCGCAGAGTTAACAGCGGTGTCTACTTGCTCACTGGTGGCTGAGTTTGCTTGCCAAATAATTTCGTTATTGGCTGGGTTTACTGAATTAAATGCATCGCCTAGGCCTTGCGACCATTGACCATTAATAAATTGTGCAGGATGAGTCATGTACTTTCTCCTAAATTATATACGTGTTGCGGTAACTATATCGCCAGCTTGTAAGTGCAGTGCATCGGCCATTGCCTGTGGCAAAGTCAACTCAGAGCTTGTTTCATCAAGGTTTAGTTGTGCAACGGTTGCTCTAAAATCATTGAGTTTGTCATTCGCTAGCATGATAGCCGTCTCGCCGCTGTTTTCACCGATTTTTACGGTAAAGTTTTTGGCATTACGAATAGTTGCAATATTATCTACTTTTGCTTCTACCGTTGGGCCAGCATCAAAAATGTCAACGTAGCCATTAAAGGTGAAGCCTTCTTTTTTCAGTAGTTCAATCGCAGGGCGCGTATTATTGTGCACCTTGCCGATCACGGCTTGCGCCTCTTTACTTAATAAGTTGACGTAAATTGGGTACTTTGGCATTAGTTCAGCAATAAACACTTTTTGGCCAATACCGGTTAAGTAATCAGCTGTTGGAAAATCCATCGAGAAAAAGTGTTCTTCTAACCATTGCCAAAATGGACTACTGCCGTGTTCGTTAGAAACACCGCGCATTTCTGCAATTACGGTTTCAGCAAAGCGTTCTTGGTGCTGCTTGATAAACATAAAACGTGCTTTTGAAAGCAGCTTACCGTTATTATTTTTACGGTAACCATCTTTTAAAAACAGCGTACAAAGCTCAGTTGCTCCAGTGTAATCATTACACAAGGTTAAAATATCAACCGCTTTATAAACATTCAATGTACGAGATGAATGAATAGCTTTACTTAAATGATAGTGATAAAACGCATCATCTAAACCAACCGCAGCTTCAATTGCTGAGGTACCGACTACTTCACCTGTTTCGCTATCTTCAAGAACAAACAAGTAACCTTCATCACCCGGATGAGATGCACTTTTTGCGAATGAGCTTATTGAATGAGCTATCTTCTTTTGTAATAACTCTTCGTTATTAGGTAAAGAGGTAAAACCATGTCCTGATTCGTGGGCAATTTTCAATAAAGCTGGGTAATCACATTGCTGGATTGGGCGAAGGATCATCATGAGTCCGCTTGCTCCCTTATAAATAACGGTAAATTAAGAATATTAGGGCAAGCTTGCTACTTGCCCTTATTATGATTAGAGGTGTTGATTAACCGTTCACAACGTTGGCTACGGCTTTTTCAAAGCGCGCCATCCCTTCACGGATATCCGCTTCAGGGATCACTAAAGATGGAGTAAAACGCACCACATCGGCACCCGCGACTAACGACATCACACCCTCAGCGGTTCCTGCTACTAAAAACTCTTTAGCACGACCTTTAAACTGCTCATTAACCACAGCACCAATTAATAAACCTTGACCACGAATTTCCGAGAAAACGTTGTACTTATCGTTAATTGCAGTTAGTAATTCATTAAACAATGCTGACTTTGCTTTTACGCCAGCTAATACTTCTGGTGTATTCACAGTATCAAAGGCTGCTTCACCAACAGCACATGCCAACGGATTGCCGCCATAAGTAGAACCATGAGTACCGACTTTAAGGTGCTTAGCAATCTCTGTCGTGGTGATCATTGCACCAATTGGAAAACCGCCGCCAAGTGCTTTTGCAGTAGTTAAAATATCAGGTACTACATTTAACCCTTGGTATGCGTAAAGATCGCCAGTACGACCGACACCAGTTTGTACTTCATCAAAAATAAGTAATGCGTTATGTTTAGTACATAACTGGCGTACACCTTGAGCAAACTCGTCAGTAGCAGAGATAATGCCGCCTTCACCTTGTAATGGCTCCATCATTACCGCACATGTGTTATCAGAGATTAGTGCTTCAAATGCGGCTAAATCGTTATAGTCACAATGTACGATATCTCCCGGCTTAGGACCAAAACCATCAGAGTAAGCAGCTTGACCGCCCACGGTTACAGTAAAGAATGTACGGCCATGGAAACCTTTATTGAAAGCGATGATTTGCGATTTTTGCTCACCAAAATTTTCAAGCGCAACACGACGCGCTAATTTTAGTGCGCCTTCATTTGCTTCTGCGCCTGAGTTGGCGAAATATACTTTTTCAGCAAATGTAGCATCTACCAATTTTTTAGCTAAACGAAGTGCTGGCTCATTAGTCATTACATTTGATAGGTGCCAGATTTTTTCGCCTTGCTCTTTTAATGCTTTAACCAATGCTGGATGACAATGACCTAGACAGTTAACAGCGATACCACCGGCAAAATCGATATATTCACGACCTTGCTGATCCCATACACGTGAGCCTTCGCCACGAACAGGAATAACGCTTGAAGGTGCGTAGTTAGGAACCATTACTTGATCAAATAATTCGCGATTGACTGTCATTTTATATCCTCTTAATTGTGATCCTACAGAAAGTTTAAAAAATAGGCTTGATGATAGACTGTTGTACCATCTCCTTTGGCGTAAATCAGCATAGCTCACATCGCCAAAAAATACTCTCTGGTTCAATTTTCAGATAATCATTATTTCAGAGTTTTTCGTTATTGTCTCTTATAAAACTTTCATGTAGCCCTTGTTATTAAAGGCTTTGAGATATAATTTCAGAGATAGTGAATAACTATCTGAATAACGAATTATGGGGTTGTTTATTCTATATAGCTGCCCCACCACCCACCAGGCAGAGCTTTGCAAGATAAAATATGGGTAAGAGTAGATATTAATGATGAATGAATAGTCGTAAAAAAATTAACAAAAAATTTATGAAACTAGTCAATTTTAATATGAAAGTGCTGCAAATTGGTTTTTTCAAGCTGTTCTAGTTCCTGTTTTGATAACCCAACGTAATCAAACCAGAGTGATTTTTCATCACTTTCCACCAGCTGATGTTCGCTCAAAGTAACACATTGACTATAACAACGTGCCTTTTGCATTAACATCGCTAATGGCAATAGTGAATCCCCTTTGGACACACCATTAATCAACTGCGATAACACAGCATTAAAAGGTAAATACCGAAACGCCATTTTATCAATCACCGTCGCCGTGACTTTTAGCGCATGCTGATTAAGTAAAGTACTTAAAAATAACGGATCAGGTTTTAACTCTAACAATGCGGTGTGAAGATCTTTATGTTGGTCTTCTCGGGCAAGGGTTACTTTGCGCTGCCACACTCGTTCGAATGTACGTAAATAGAGTCGAATCAAAGCTATCTTGCCAACATCGAGTAACATACCCAAAGTAAATGCATGTACTTCATTAATACCATTGAGCTTAGCCAACTCTTGCGCCGCAATCGCGCAAGCCATTGAGTTATCGCGTAGGCGACGCTTCAATAATGGAAATGGTTCGGTGCTGTGTGGCATCCAATGACGTACCGCAAAGGTAGGCACTACAAACTGTAAGTTGTCTAAACCAATATAACGCAGAGCTAAAGAGGGATTATCAACTTTTACCGAAGTATGTTTATTGCGCTGCGCGCGATAATAAGGCAAATTCACAAAAGCAACTAACTCACGTCCTAACCAAGTTAAATCTTTAACTAATGGCTCAAGGCGCCCTACCGATGCTGATTTTACCGCAAGTATGTCTAAAATCGCGGGGACATTATCTTCAATACCAATGGTTTCATGTAGTACCGTATCAATATCGGCTAACTGCTTGTTCATGGCGGTATCAATAACTTGATGTAACTGCTGGCTGGCTTGAGCGCGGTACTTATGATGCGAAGTACTGGAGAGTTTACGTATTTTTTGCGCAGCAACTTCAACCTCAAGTAAGGTGCGCTGCTTCATCGCCTCACCATAATTTATATCTAGAGTATGAATATAGCCAATTTGACGTTGCGCAAAGCTATGTCCAAGCAACAAATCATGGGCTCGTTGCTCTAATGCCTTAGCTGTCCTTTGTTGGCGTATTTCATCTGTCATTAATAGTTATCTTTTATAAATAAATTAAGGGAAGCTACTACGTTTGTTAGCATAAGCCTAGAACCGAGTTAAAAAGTTAGCAAGTAATTCAAGTCCTCGCTGCGTTAAAATTGCCTCTGGGTGAAATTGTACCCCCTCTAACGCTAAGCTATTATGAACTAAGCCCATTATTTCATCTAACTGGCCACTTTCAGTTTCGGTCCAAGCGGTGATCTGCAACTCATCAGGAATGCTATCTTGTTCAACAACCAACGAATGATAACGGCAAACTGTTAATGGATTTGGTAAGCCGGCAAATACACCTTGATTAGCATGATAAATTGGCGAGGTTTTACCATGCATCACTTGCTTTGCCCTAACAATGTTCGCACCTAGTGCTTGTGCTATTGTTTGATGACCTAAACAAATACCTAAAATTGGAAATTGACCTTTTAATTGCTCAACAAGCTCCAAAGATATACCCGCTTCATTTGGTGAACATGGGCCGGGAGATATCACGATATGCTTAGGGTTTAACTGGGCAATTTGACTAACCGAAATCTCATCATTGCGCTTTACTAGCACCTCTTGATCTAAACGTTGAAAATACTGTACCAAATTGTAGGTAAACGAGTCGTAGTTATCGATCATTAAAAGCATGTAATAAAGCACTCAAAATAGAAATTGTTTGCAGGCAACTGCCTGCGTTCATATTCTAACTTAAGCCCGCACGAGTGTCAGTGTTTTGTATTCAGGCAAAGGGAAATTACTTTAATAACGATAATACTGAGCTTGATGTTGATTTATTTTAAATCAGCCCAAGCTCTATTGTATTGGCAAAACGCCTCAGAGCATTTAATTTGACTAAAACCCATGCGTGTTTATCTATCGAGATTAATATGTAACACGCTTTAATAAGGAGCGACCTATGTTAGGCGAAGATCATTCATTAACTAAAGATTTCCCTGAATACCAAAGCACTATCACTAAGCTCAACACTGATAATGAAGAGTTCGCGGCAAGGGCAAAGCAATACAATGCAATTGATAAAGAAATCCGTGTCCTGGAGTTACAAGATGCCCCTATTGATGATGAAGCAATGCATCAATTAAAACACGATAGAATGGCATTAAAAGATTGGCTCCATCAGCAATTAGCTGATGCTGCCAACTAATAATTATATTATATATATCTGGCGCTTATTTAAAACTAAGCGCCAGCACTGAGCCTTAACTCCCTTTCACTCATCCTATTTGCCTAAAATTACATCCATTATGGTGCAAAAGCATTGCTATTCGTTTAGCTTAGAGACAAGCTATCTTTATCTAAGTTAAATAACATTATATTTTATGTGCAAATACATACTCTCGATTGACCAAGGAACGACGAGCTCTCGCGCCATCTTATACACCAAAGATGCCGAGGTTTTTGGCACAGCCCAACAAACCTTCCCGCAGCACTTTGTGCAAAATGGTTGGGTTGAACACGATCCTGTAGATATTTGGCAAACCGTATTCGCGAGCGTTAAAAACGTATTGGCGCAGCAACGGGTAACGGCTGCCGACATTATTGCCATAGGCATTGCTAATCAACGAGAAACCACCTTAGTGTGGAGTAAAAAAACCGGGCAACCTATTTACAACGCGATTGTGTGGCAAGACCGACGCACTAGCCAGTACTGTGATAGTTTGCGCGATGCTGGGCACAGTAAAATCGTCAATGATAAAACCGGCTTATTACTCGATCCGTACTTTTCTGCCACCAAAATTCGTTGGATCTTAGATAACGTCACTGGCGCTAAAGAGCAAGCACAAGCAGGTGAGCTGGCGTTTGGTACGGTAGACACCTACTTACTATGGCAATTAACCGATGGTAAAGTACACAAAACCGATGCAACCAATGCCTCTCGCACATTACTGTTTAACATTCACCAGCAATGCTGGGATGAAGACTTACTCGCCTTATTTGATATTCCAGCCTCGATGCTACCTGAAGTAATGGACTCAGCGGCTGACTTTGGTGTTACTAGCAGCGAGTTATTTGGTGGTGAAATTCCAATTAACGGCATAGCGGGTGATCAGCAAGCCGCTTTAATTGGCCAAGCTTGTTTTGAAGAAGGTATGGCAAAAAGCACCTACGGAACAGGCTGTTTTTTAATGCTTAACACCGGCGATAAAGCACTAAAGTCAAACAATCGCTTATTAACCACCATCGCATATAGACTTAACGGCAAACCTACGTATGCCATTGAAGGCAGTATTTTTATGGCAGGTGCCACCATGCAGTGGATTGTAGAGGGCTTGAAATTATTAGAAAGCGCGGGAGAAAGTGAAGCCCTCGTCAAAGGTGTTCCCTTAGATCATGGGGTATTTTTAGTGCCCTCTTTTACAGGTTTAGGCGCTCCCTATTGGGATGCCAATGCCCGAGGTGCTATTTTAGGGCTTACTCGAGATTCAGGTATTAGTACGATTGTCGCTGCAGCTTTGCAATCAGTGGGTTATCAAACTAAAGATTTACAAAAAGCGATGGAAGGGGATGGCTTGCGCCCCAGCATCTTGCGCGTTGACGGCGGTATGGCTAATAATAATTGGGCTATGGAGTTTTTAGCTAATATTTTAGGTGCGAGTGTTGAGCGCCCCACCTTAACCGAAACCACCTCGCTTGGCGTCGCCTATTTAGCAGGCCTGCAAAGTGGTGTTTATGAATCAACAGCGCAACTAGCAACTATGTGGCGATGTGACCGCCGCTTTGAGCCAACTATGAGTAGCTTTGAGCGTAACGATTTATATGCAAAATGGCTACATTGTATTGCGCAAGTGACGCTTGCTAATAATCCGCAGAATGACGGCTAATCGCGTTAATATAATCTGGCATTAACAACTAACTTTAAGGTTCACCCGTGCAGTTACTCGATAACGAATATGATTTACTTGTCATTGGCGGTGGCATTAATGGTGCTGGTATTGCAGCAGATGCAAGTGGTAGAGGCTTGAAAGTATTATTGTGTGAGCAAGACGATTTAGCCTCAGCCACCTCATCAAACAGCAGTAAGCTTATTCATGGCGGGCTGCGCTATTTAGAGCACTATCAATTTAGGTTAGTAAAAGAAGCATTGCTAGAGCGTGAAGTGTTATTAAAAAAAGCACCGCATATTATTTGGCCGCTCTCGTTTAGGCTTCCTCATCAGTCACATTTGCGGCCGCCATGGATGATCCGCCTAGGATTATTTATTTACGACCATCTAGGAAAACGAGACACGCTACCCGCTTCCAAGTCGATTATTTTCACAAAAGACAGTGTGCTAAATGCATCAATTACACAAGGGTTTGAATATGCTGATGGCTGGGTAGATGACGCGCGTTTAGTGATCTTAAACGCCCTTGCCGCCGAACAACACGGAGCAACCATAGCAACACGTACTCGTTGTATAAAGGCACAGCGCAATATTGAACATTGGGATGTAACTCTAGCGCAACAAACGACCCAGCAGCAACTACAAATCAAAGCCAAATGCATTGTTAATGCCGCAGGCCCTTGGGTTGCTTCATTGTTTGATAATGTATTTATTCAGCCATCACCACAGCATATTCGCTTAGTCAAAGGCAGCCATATCGTGGTGCCACGTATTCATGACGAGCCATGTGCCTATATTCTCCAAAATGAAGATCAACGTATTGTTTTTGTCATTCCCTTTGAAGATGACTATTCTCTCATTGGCACTACTGATGAAGAATATACCGGCAATATTAAAGATGTAAAAATTAGCAAACAAGAAATTAGTTACTTAATCAATATTACTAATCATTACTTTAAAACTCCGATTGAAGCGACTGATATAGTACATACATTCAGTGGCGTACGGCCATTACTCGATGACCACTCAGCAGATGCTCAAGCTGTAACCCGCGATTATAAGCTGATATTAAATAATGATGATAATCAGGCTGCTTTGTTAAGTGTGTTTGGCGGAAAAATAACTACTTATCGAAAACTGGCAGAAAATGCTGTGGACAAACTCGCGCTATTTTATCCTCATATGACTGAAGCGTGGACAAAAAGCGCGCCGTTACCAGGCGGAGATTTTAGTGAAAAAGCGACGTTAATAACGCAACTACAAGTAAAATATAATTGGTTGCCTGAGTTATTATTAAATAGGCTGGTACGCTCCTATGGCACGCTAACTAATGCACTGCTAGGTAATTGCAGTGCATTGGCTGACTTAGGTTGTCATTTTGGCCATGGTCTATACGCTCAAGAAGTCGATTACCTAATTAACAAAGAGTGGGCAAAAACCAGCGATGACATATTGTGGCGCAGAACAAAGCTCGGGCTACGCTTTAGTAAAGCGCAAGTCACCGCTTTAGATAACTACTTGCGCACCTTAAATTACTAACTACACATTAAGAAGCTGCAATAAAATGCTCATTTAAGGCTGCTTTTTCAATACTAGATAAAGCTTGCTTAGCTTTAGCGGCAAAGTCGTAACGTACCAGCACTGTTTTACCGATTGCGCAGCATTTATCTTGCTGCCATGCCTCTTGGCGAAGCACAAATGAGCTGCTGCCAATATGCTCTACCGATGTTTTAATACTTACTTCATGCGAGTAAAACAACTCACCTACAAACGACACCTCAATTTTAGCAATAATAAGCTTCCAATCGTGAGGATTTAAATCGGGGGTAAAAAATTTAAAAATAGGTGCACGTGCGGCTTCAAACCAAACAGGGAGTACGGTATTGTTGATGTGTCCGAGTGCATCCGTTTCGCTAAAGCGCGGCATCACTTTTTCAGTAAACATAATAATCCAATAATAATTAAACAGGTAACTCATGACGGACTTTATCCGCGTGTATGACAACGCGCTCAGTAATGACTTTTGCGATAACTTTATCACCACCTTTTCGCAAAGCCCGCATATAAAACAAGGGATGACATCAGGCGGCATAGATCTTAATAAAAAAGATAGCCACGACTTACACTTAAACAATCATCCTGAATACGCTGAGCAATTAAAACATATTCAACAAACTACTGCACAATATGTTTTTAACTACATTGAAGAACATATTTTTATAATGATTGGGGCGTTTGGTTTAAAAGTGTACCACCCCCAAACAGGACAACCTGTTGATTTAACGCAAGCTAATTTTGACGAGGTAGGTAAACCGCAATTACCTTTATTGGTACAGCAAATTTTTCGACTCGGTAATATCCAAGCGCAAAAATACGAAGTTAACAAAGGCGGCTACCCGTATTGGCATAGTGAAGTGTACCCACAGTTACACCATAACGAAGCACTGCATCGAGTATTGTTATTTATGTTTTATTTAAACGATGTTGAAGAAGGCGGTGAAACCGAGTTTTATTATCAAAATCGTAAGATAGCTCCGAAAAAAGGCACTATGGTGATTGCCCCAGGCTACTTTACTCATACTCATCGCGGTAATAAGCCAGTATCGAATGATAAATATATTTTAACGTCGTGGGTGCTATTTAACCGCGCAGAGCAAATATACGGGCAGCCACAGGCCTAAGCGGTAAGCGGTAAGCGGTAAGCGG
>NZ_JACJEE010000027.1:0-61424 GCF_014163915.1 Pseudoalteromonas sp. SR41-8 | reverse complement strand
CTAGCTTTCTTGCCTCTTCTGCTTGACGTTTCGCTTCTTCTTCAGCTTTCTTCAATGCGGCCTCTTCTGCTTCTCTTTGCAGACGCTCAGCTTCAACGCGATCTTTTTCAGACTTCGCGGTTTGTTCTGGGGTCATCTGCTTCTGTTTTGCTACACGTTCAGCATCTGCTTTACGTTTAGCTTCTTCTTTCACTTTACGGTCAGCCTCTTCTTTGGCTTTGCGCTCTGCGTCTTGTTTTGCTTTAAGCTCAGCTGCTTCTTTTGCAGCTTGTTGCTCAAGTTCACGACGAGCGGCTTCTTCTGCTGCTATACGCGCTTGCTCTTGCTCTTGCTCAACCGCGCTTTTCTTCACGTAAGTACGTGTTTTACGTACTTCAACTTGAACTGACTTTGCTTGACCTGTAGAACCCGTCACACTTAATGTGCTTTTGCTCTTACGTTGCAATGTCATACGTGCTGGGCCATCTGAGCCTGTGCCGCCGTGCTGCTTGCTTAAATGATCAAGTAACTTTGCTTTTTCAGCTTCAGTTACATTATCACCCGCTTGCTTAGTGATACCGGCTTGCGATAATTGTTGAAGCAATTTATCAACAGTTGTACCAATATCCCCGGCTAGTTTTTCAACATTTACTTCTGCCATAGTCTCTAATACCTCCGTTAATAACTTACTCGTCTGCGAACCAACAAATGTTGCGCGCAGCCATAATTAGCTCACCCGCTTTCTCTGGAGAAAGCTCTGTAATATCGACTAATTCATCAATACCTTGCTCTGCTAAGTCTTCTAGCGTAACAACCCCTTTGCTTGCCATAACAAACGCAAGGTGACGCTCTAACCCTTCTAGTGCTAATAAGTCTTCAGCAGGCTCTGCACCATCAAGGCTTTCTTCTGTTTTAAGTGCTTTAGTCGTTAATGCATCTTTTGCACGTGAGCGTAACAAATCAACAGTATCTTCATCTAAGCCATCAATTTCTAAAAACTCAGACGCAGGTACATAGGCAACTTCTTCAAGGGTTGAGAAACCTTCGTTGATAAGTAATGTTGCAAAGTCTTCATCGATGTCTAAGTTTTCAGTGAATAAGTTGATTAACTTATCAGATTCCGCTTCGTTCTTAGCGCGCATTTCTTCAACTGTCATTACGTTTAGTTCCCAACCAGTTAACTGGCTAGCAAGACGTACGTTTTGACCATTACGACCAATTGCTTGTGCTAGGTTATCAGCTTCAACAGCGATATCCATTGAATGGGTGTCTTCATCCATTACAATTGAAGCAACTTCAGCAGGTGACATTGCATTAATAACGAACTGGGCTGGGTTGTCATCGTAAAGTACGATATCAACACGCTCACCACCAAGTTCAGTCGATACTGCTTGTACACGTGCGCCACGCATACCAACACACGCACCAATCGGATCGATACGTTTATCATTAGATTTAACGGCGATTTTAGCACGTGAACCTGGATCACGTGCCGCTGCACGTAGTTCAATCATCTCTTCGCCAATTTCTGGCACCTCAATGCGGAATAATTCCATCAGCATTTCTGGCTTAGAGCGTGTTACAAATAACTGTGCACCACGAGCATCAGGTTTTACTTCATAAAGTAAACCACGGATACGATCGCCAGGACGGAAATTTTCACGTGGTAACATGTCATCACGGTAAATAACCGCTTCAGCATTGTTACCTAAATCTAATACGATTGCGTCACGCGTTGCTTTTTTCACAACACCTGTTACTAACTCGCCTTGTTGATCTTTATAAGCTTCTACAACAAGTGCGCGCTCAGCTTCACGTACTTTTTGTACGATTACTTGTTTCGCCATTTGTGTAGTAATACGGTCAAATTTAATTGACTCGATTTGCTCTTCGATGAAATCACCAATCTTAAGATCTGGGTCATCAACCTGAGCCGCTTCCAACGTGATTTCGCTGTAAGGGTTTTCCAGTGAACCATCTTCAAGTACTGCAGCAATTTGCCAACGACGATAAGTGTCGTAATCGCCTGTTTTACGGTCAATTGCAACGCGTACTTCAATTTCACCAGTATGTTTTTTCTTAGTCGCAGTCGCTAATGCGAACTCTAACGCTTCGAAAATCTTTTCTTTTGGAACCGCTTTCTCATTGGAAACGGCTTCAGCAACCAATAATATCTCTTTTGCCATGGGTTATGCCTCGCTTGCCCTATTCCTTCGCACTCGGATTAAAACTTTGCGATGATGTTCGCACGTTCAATGTTACTGAGCATAATTAACTGCTCAGTACCGTCATATGAAAGTGTGATCATATCACTGCTAACTGCTATTAGATCGCCTTTAAAATTACGACGACCATCTTGTGGAAGCTTAGTACGCACGCGTACTTCCTCTCCTTGTGCCTTCTCGTAGTGATCTTGTTTGAATAATAGACGATCAACACCAGGAGACGATACTTCCAAATCATATTCATTTGTAATCGGGTCTTCGACATCTAAAATTGCGCTTATTTGACGACTTGCATCAGCACAGTTATCAACCGAGATCCCCGCTTCGTGATCGATATAGACCCTAAGCGTAGAATGGCGACCCGCTTGCACAAACTCTAGACCATGTAATTCAAAGCCTAACATTTCAACTGACGGTGAAAGCATGGTTAATAAATCTTGCTCAAGTTTTGTCACGAAAATTCTCCATACAAACAAAAAAAGGGCTTATAGCCCTAAAATACTTAGCTTATACCTTGATTTAAAATCAAGTGGTGCAGATACAACAACGCCCCGAACCAAGCGGGGCGTCACACCTAAAGCATAAAACTGTGTGGCCATGGGCCAAGCTTGGTTGCGGATAGCTAACACCATCTAAATTAAACCCAAAGGCTTAAACGCAAAACGCGCATTACATAGAATGCGCGACTTCAAATCAGTAACTAAAATCGCTACTCAAAAGTTTGGCTTCAAGAATTTAGAAATATTAATTAAACTAATAACTTATCTAAAAACTTGGTTGCGGGAGCCGGATTTGAACCGACGACCTTCGGGTTATGAGCCCGACGAGCTACCAGGCTGCTCCATCCCGCGCCAACTGGTATCAAAATACCTGATACCTGCCTAGCAGCTAATTAAGTGAGCTAGACAATGGCGGCTATTATAAAGAGGCTTGGCGTAATTAGCAACCAAAAACTGGTAAAGAATGACTAGACTATAAAGTACAAAATTATACGTCAGAACAATTCGCTATAACCGTACCAAAAGTACCCTGTTAAAAAACCAACATAAAAGCCCTAGGGCGTGTTGACCTTTTGTGATTAATTTTGCAGCAGTATGTTTGGTATTTAGGCAAGGCAGAGTCTATGTAGTGTGGTTGTTCCCCATAAATAGACGATAACGCAGTATAAATTCCAAACATGCGCTGCCCAAAGGGTTCTTCCTAGGGGCGATTAACTCTTTGTTGCTCGATTTTTACTTAGCCCACTAGGTTACAAACCTCGCGCCGCGATTAAATCGCCCCTAGATTGAACAAATTTCAATCCACAAAGGTCAACACGCCCTAGCCTTATTGGCATTAATAATGCGCGCTATTACGCGATTTCCATCGATTTACTCACTCTTTCCTACACAGCGTCTATACTAAGTTTTTAATGGCAACCTGCATATTTAAGGCTATTTAGAGAGGGCTTATTATGAGTATTTCTGCTCATCATCAAAAAATGTTATTACAAAGTATCGCAATAATAAAACCTAACTTTCACTGTTTTACTGTTACCTTTCATGTGCAATTAAAACGTCATGCACTGACTATGCAATGGCCTAGCAGTGATGAAATAAGTGAAAAAAGTTATTTGTTGTATTGCTCATTGGAACGCACTATTACCCACTTAGATCGCTTATTGTCTGTATTACCTTTTATTCATTATCATGCCAACAACCTAAGTAAATCTGGCCTCACTTGTCAGGATGTTGATTTATTATGTGATGCTTTTATAGCTGCGCTAAAAATTCATTTAGGCCGAGAATTTACGCCAAACATAGAGCAAGCGTGGCGTTATGCACTCAGGATGTTTAACAGCATAGTGAAAAGCTATTTATTTAATACCAGTAATATTGTTGCAATTAACAAGTCCGTGCAGCAGCAAGTGAATTCATAGCAAATAACCTACATGCATTATTCTATACTAGCTAACTCTTGTAGAAGACGATCTATTTGGTGCTGTTCAACATCGATTAAAGTTGCATATCTTGATGTTAACGCACTCATTTTTCTAGATAAGGAGTTATCAAAAGTCGCATCAGTTAAGTTATTTAGTTGCTCTTTAGCCTGAGCTTCGAGGGCTGCTATTTGGCGATCCATTTGAGTTTGGTAAGTATCTATTTTTGATTGTCGCTGTTCAACATCTCGTTTGATTTCTTGTGCCCGAATGAACGAATCAATGCCTTTGCTCTGGGTTGATTGTTGGTCAATTTCAGAAGTGTTTTTCGACTCAGGCAAAGCGTGTTT
This sequence comes from Pseudoalteromonas sp. SR41-8, assembly GCF_014163915.1. NCBI lineage: Bacteria > Pseudomonadati > Pseudomonadota > Gammaproteobacteria > Alteromonadales > Pseudoalteromonadaceae > Pseudoalteromonas > Pseudoalteromonas sp. SR41-8. Next base: position 56,952 of record NZ_JACJEE010000027.1, on the reverse strand, counting down.
TTCTTTTAATAGTCGATCAATATCCCGCTGTTCACGTGCAATTAAAACGTTATAGCGCTCTGAAATACTGGTCATTTGATTTGCTATTGCAGTTTCTTTTTTTGCACCAGATAAATTATTTAACTGCGCATCTGATTGCTCACCTAAGGCGGCAATTTGCTGATTCATTTTCTCGCTTAAGCTATCAATTTTATCTTGATGCTGTTGAATATCAGCATCAATTTGCCGAGTCCGAATATAACTATCGACGCCCGAGGTATCAATATTCTCATTAGCAACAAATTGACTAGATAAGCTCGGGTTTTGCTCTTTTATAGAGATTAGTTTCGCATCATCACCACATGGAAATTGACTAAATTCCACGACGCCTTTTTTTTCACACTGATAAACTGTGGCATGCAAAGAACTAACATGACAAAGTGCAATGAGACAAGGTAAAACAATTTTAAATTTGCGAACAGTATACTGATATTGATTCATAAGCCGACATTCCTTTGTTTATATAGTTAACTTACACAGGTTCCTTATATTTATATACCACGACTATCAGTAATAATAAATGCGATCTAACCGTCAACTTAGTTCGTATAAAATAACATTTAGGCAAAATTCATGATTTATAAAACGCTGCGATTTATTTTTGGCGACCAACTTAATGCCAATCACAGTTGGTATAAAGAAGAGAATCAAACACAATACCTTTATGTCATTGCTGAATTAAAACAAGAAACAGATTATGTAAAACATCATATACAAAAGGTAGCGGCGTTTTTTGCAGCAATGGAGAACTTTGCTACTGCGCTCAAACAAGCACAATTAAATGTGCTTCACTTAACACTCGATGATACCCACGATGATGCCTGCATTACCTCATTGCTAACACGCTTGGCTAAGCAATATCAGTGTCAACAAATTCAATATCAGTATCCTGATGAGTATAGACTAAAAACTCAACTGCAAGAGTTTGCAAACAGCAGTGACTTTAATGTTAGTGCCACAGACAGCGAACATTTTTTATTACCTTTTGCTGATATCAGCGACCATTTTAAAAAAGATAAGCATGTGAAAATGGAATTTTTTTATCGCATGATGCGCAAGCGCTTTGACATATTGATGCAAGATAATGCTCCACTAGGCGGGCAATGGAACTTTGACCAAGACAATCGTAACAAATTAAAAAAAACTGATTTAGCTGCTATCCCTGAACCAAAAATATTTACCAATAATATTGAAGCTATTTTACAGCGCATAAGAAAACACCAGGTAAATACCCTTGGCCATTGTTCAGCAACTTTATTATGGCCAACCAGTCGTGCTCAAGCAAAACAATTACTCGATTACTTTTGCACTCATCTACTCCCCTGTTTCGGACAGTTTCAAGACGCGATGACCTGTCAGAGCTCATACAAATGGAGCTTGTATCATAGTCGTATCGCGTTTGCACTTAACACAAAAATGCTGCACCCAATGCAAGTTATTAAGCAAGTACTGGCTGAGTTTGCGGCACGCCAAGAACAGATCACGCTTGCCCAAGTTGAGGGGTTTATTAGGCAAATTTTAGGTTGGCGAGAATATGTAAGAGGTATTTATTGGCAAAATATGCCTGATTACGCGAGTAAAAATGAACTTGAGGCTGCTCGTCTGTTACCAGATTATTTTTGGAGTGGCAAAACAAAAATGAACTGTATGAAACAGGCAATCACGCAGAGCTTAGAGACCGCCTACGCGCATCATATTCAACGCTTAATGATCACCGGAAACTTTTGCTTATTAACCGGTATTGATCCAAATGAAGTTGATAGCTGGTATTTGGGCATTTACATCGATGCCATTGAATGGGTAGAAATGCCTAACACCCGTGGTATGAGTCAATTTGCAGATGGCGGCCTAATCGCCACAAAACCGTATGCCGCAAGCGGTAACTACATAAACAAAATGAGTGATTACTGCACCAGCTGCCACTATAACGTAAAACAAAAAAGTGATGACACGGCTTGCCCTTTTAATAGTTTATATTGGCAATTTATGCACACCCATGAAGCCCGCTTAGCTCGTAACCCACGTATTGGCATGGTCTATAAAAATTGGCAAAAACAAGATACATCACAACAGCACGCTATTTTAGAGCGAGCGCAATGGTGCCTAAATAATATAGAAAAACTCTAACAGAAGTATCATATTAGGTAATATTGTTAATTAAATGTTTAATTAATTTGTAATTATAGTGTAATCACCCTACTTTCTAATATTAGAAATTACTCCACAACACTATGAGAACACGATGAAAAAACAGTTTTTAACGGCATTATTACTGATCAGTACAAGCCAAGCACAGGCATTTAGCCAAGAAACACATAAACGTATCGTCATCGATGCAGTGAACTACATGCAGCAGCACCCAAGCAGCACACAGTTTTCGGCATTAAGCCAATACGCTCAACAAAATAATATGACGGTAACCCAGTTAGCCGAAGTACTAGGCCAAGCAGCCTATGATGTGGATGACTTTGAAGACACCTTCTTTTGTGGTGCTGTAACGGGGTCATGTGTTCAAGCACCAATATGGGGAGCAGCAGAGAGTATTGTTAAATATACCAGCTATTGGCATTTCCAAAACCATACCCAAGGGGCTGATCAACACGGTAACGACTTTGGTGGCTACAATTACCAAAAACTGACGGTATGGGGCACCGTTGATAACTTGGCTTCAAGCTGGTTAAAAGGTGACTACCTTGATGACGGTCAAGGCGGTGAAACAGGCTGGTTTAATGCCGATTCATCAAAGTACAACAGCTATGGTATTACTGAAGCTAATTACCGAATTGACAGCCAATCAAATTACAACATGTACGATGACTTTGAAGAAATGCCTTTTCAGCCAATTGATAATTTAGGTCAATACTGGTATCAAAGCTATTTGCAAAGTGGCAACCCACAAGTGTTAGGTTTTGTTTTCCATACAACTGACTTACTACAACCACACCATACTTGGACCACATCTGATCTCAATCATTCAAGCTGGGAAAGCTGGGTAAAAGACTACTATGATCAGGAACAACTCAATGACTCTGCCCTTATTACACAAGCCATGCAAACATTTTCAGCACTGGATATAAACAGTCAAGACGTACGCCCTTTACTGACACAAGGTGGCGCTTTTTCTTATGCTCAAGGCGGTATTGTGCTTAATTCACAAGACCATTACGACCGCTTAAATACGGCAAAACAAGTGATCCCACATGCGATTGCCATGGTTGTGCACCTACTTAATCATGCCATGGTCGTGCGCCAATGAAAGCGCTGAGCAGTTGTATTTTGTTATTATTAGGACTGCTTTATAGCAGCCTAACAATGGCATCATTTAACCAATATAACGATGCTGAAGTGCGTTTAATGCAGCAAGTTTATCAACAACACAATGCCAACATTAGTCGCAAAGACGTTCGTAAACATATGTTTGAAAATCAATTTTTATTATATCAAGCAGAACAACATATGCCTGAGCTGCTTGAACGTCAATCTGCGGTAGGCTTTAGCACGCAGTACCATGTTGAGCGCTATTTGATGAACATATTTGACACGCAACTAAGTTTATCAACATCCTATGTTAAAGGAGGTAATCTCACACAATATAATGCCCAGTGGCTGCTCAAAGTATTGCCTAGCTACCCTGCTGATGGCCAATACAACGCTGAACAAATCAATAAAATGCAGCGCACCGAGCTCAGAGGGCTCTTTACAACCGCCGTCAATCTTTATGAGTTTATAGCCCCTTTATCTATGCAAGTACGCTTTCGACTGCACCAAGGTGAAAGTGACTTATTCAAAACTGAAGTAATAAAAAAGCAACAATTTGAGGCGTTGCTTTTAAAAGCAACGCCATTACTTTTAAAGCAAGGGATCAGTATCGCGCACCTAGAAGAACTAGCAAAAGGCGATACTTTAAGGCCTTCGATTCAAAGTTGGCTAGGTATTAAAGACATGATGCACGTTCAAAGCCCAATACTCGACAGTCTTGAACAACAAATATCCGATAAAGAAATAAAAAATTATTATCAGGCAAATAAAGCGCGCTTTAAATACCTTAGTGAAGTGACAGCTTACGGCGCTGCGTTTACTGAGCGAGACCAAGCGGTTCGCTTTAGAAATACAGTACAAGCAAGCTCTTTTACAGATGCATTATATATATCACAGCAAAACGACATTTATGCTAAGTATCACAATAAACTAACTCGCAAAAATAAAAGTAATTGGGCTGTGCAACTGGCTTATACGCTAAAAGCAGAAGAATTATCTGCGGTGATGCGCTCACCTGAAGGTCTATGGGTCGTCATAATTAGTAATAACCATCAGTATAACTACTTTAGCGCTACTGACGAAACTGTTCGCTATCAAGCTAAAAAAGCCATCGCAATACAAAAAGCGCAGCAACGCTATCAGCAAAATTGGCTGGCTTGGCAACAACAAAATGCAGTAAAACTATGAATAAAAAAGCTATCTACATAATTACAGGCGTCGCTTGTTTAGGTTTTTTAGTAATAAATTTAACAACAGAGCGAAAACGCGAAATAGCTCCCATCCGCGCTGCTGATGATTTAACGCCAGTAACGCCCGCGCCACAAATAAATAATGCGTCGGCACCGACAGCTATTAATCCAGATATGACTGCTGAAGCGGCGATTGATAGTCACACCTCATTAAAAAATACTGATGCCAGTCAACAACTGCCGCCCATTACTACACCGAGTTACTTGCCTGTCATCGCAAAAAATCCAATCAGTGCGAGTCAGTTTCAAGGCGACTTAACCGATCATCAAGCTTACCTCGATTTTCATAAACAGCAGCAAACTCAGCTTGAGCAACGCTTTGTAATAGCTGCTCAACAAAAAATAACTAACCTTGAAAGCTTGCTCGAAAAAGGCCGTCAAAAAGGCCTCCCTCAACGGCAGCTGCAAGTTGCTATTGATAAAATTGCTGCCTTAAAAGACATGCAAGCCAAATTAAAAAGTAAAGATACTAACTGAACACAGCACCATTAATCATCTGCGATTAATGGTGCGCTAAGCGGAACCGATGTTTGAGCAAAGCTAAAAAAGCCGCCTCAGCTGAGGCGGCTACTAAAAATAATAAGTAAATTAGGGGAAAAATACTGTCAAAGGGATGGTTATTTACCTTCTAGCAAGTTACCACTGCCAATTTCAATTTTACGTGGTTTAAGTGCTTCAGGGATCTCGCGTTGCAAGTCGATACTAAGTAGCCCATTGGCTAAATCAGCGCCGAGTACTTTAACGTGGTCACCTAGCTGGAATTTGCGTTCAAAGTTTCGCTCAGCAATGCCTTGATGAATAAATTTGCGTTCAAAGTTTCGCTCAGCAATGCCTTGATGAATAAATTTGCGCTCTGCGCTGTCATCTTTATTGGCTTTAATGCCAGCAACTTTTAAGGTGTTATTTTCTGACTCTATCGTCAGCTCATTATCACTAAAACCGGCAACAGCCATAGTAATGCGATATTTGTCTTTATCGAGTGCTTCGATGTTATACGGAGGAAAACTTGGCTGCTTGTCAGTGCGAGCGGCCGCATCCATTAAAGATGCTAAATGATCGAAGCCAATGAATGAACGATAAAGTGGTGATAAATCTACTGTACGCATAATAATATCCTCATATTTAAGCGATATTTTGCATGTGCTTTTCGGTTGAACAAGCGCAAGCAAAGTTTAATTAATAATATAAATTTCAATTACTTCTGTTTAGTTAGGACCCATCAGGCGTCCTCACTAAACTATATATGGACGGCGAAATTGTTTTCAAGATTATTTTTGAAAAAAGTTTTATTTTTTTTCAAAATCTCTTTTTGCCTACTCAATAAAGTGAGGACTCAAAGTTTGCTTTTCAAGTCTTTAAATAGTAATAAGGGGAATTAGCTTTAGAGGTCGATATGAAAAAAGTAACGAGTTTGCTGCTCAATATAATTATGTTAGCTGTGGTGTTTTTTGTAGTGACTACATATCAGCAACGCAATTTACTCAGCTCAGATAGCAGCCCTGCTCCATATTTTAATTTACCGCTGCTCAATGACAGCGAACAACGTATTGATATTGCGATGCTCAAAGGTAACACCACCGTGGTTTATTTTTTTGCGCCATGGTGCACAATCTGTCGTTACAGTATGCCAAACTTAGAAGCGGCATTGGTTGATTCTAATATCAACGCCATTGGCATTGCACTTGATTATAAAAATGAACAAGCAGTTGCGCAGTTTGTTAGTGAACTTAAACTCACAATGCCCATTTTACTAGGCGATAAAAATACCCAGAGTAATTATAAAATCAGCGCCTTTCCTACTTACTATGTAATTGATCAACAACTGCGAATAACCGCACGCTCAATGGGCTATTCAAGCCAATTAGGTATTACTATCAGAGCTCAAAACTAAATGTAACAGCTTGTAACACCTCCCTACATTTGCCTACATTTTCGTACAGTTTACTACGTATTTTTATATATTTTCTCATTACTATAGGTCGCAGTCACACTTACTCATAACCATGGAAGAATCATGTTAGCCACCTGCTTGCCATCACTTTACCGTTTAACGCCACTGGCGTTGTGTTTGCCATTTTTAACGCACGCCAACGTTGATGCTAATGAAGAAATAATAGAGCGTCTTGAAACCGTTTATAAACGCAGTAGCATTACCAGTGAAATAACCGAAAATACTGAAAAACTGATCACTATGCCCGGTGCTATGGGCGATCCACTGCGGGCAGTATTTGCATTGCCAGGCGTTGTCGCCGCTGGCGGCTCAATGAGTGAACCGGCGGTACGTGGCTCATCGCCCGATGATAATTTGTTTGAAGTGGATTTTATGCCTGCAGGCTATATTTTTCATGATTTCGGCAGTTCTATTTTCAACAAGTACATTATTCAAGATTTTCAACTTTACTCAGCCGGCTATGGCACCAGTTACAGCAACGCCACCGGTGCCGTATTTGACGTAACACTGCGTAACCCTAAATATCAACCGATTACTACCACGCTTGATCTTACAATGTTTAATGCCGGTGTCTTTGTTGAAGGGCAACTCACGCAGAACACCGCGTTTTATTTATCAGCACGTAAAAGTACATTACCACTGTTCTTCTCTAAAGGTGAAGAGCTTGAAAACGACGATGGTGAACTCAGTGGTATCACCATCAATGACCCCCCAGATGATCATGATTACCAAGGCAAATGGATCTGGGATATAAACAATCAAAACGCCCTAACAGTGTCATTTACAGGCGCAAAAGACTCGGTTGCAGCAGGCTTTAATCAACGCGCTGAACTTTCACTAAAAAATCCTGAGTATCAAGGCGATGCTGATTTTATTCGTGAATTTACCAGCCAAAGTATTTTATGGGATCACTTTAATAAAGACTTTCATTTACGCTTAGGCGTTGGTTCGCTCGAACATTCTGGCCGATTGGAATACGCTAAACGTGCCACGCTAAGTGATGGCTATTTTGATGAAGAACAACAAAAACAAATCACTTATAAAGGACGATTAAATTGGCGTGTTACTAAAGCCCAGCAACTGGTTTTTGATGCCGCCTATTTTGATAACGACAGTACTTACAGTTACGATAGTTTTCAATATCTTTGTACCGAGCTCGATCCTGATTGCGATCTAAACAAAGGTGAGCGAATAACGGGCAAAGACAAGCTAGCCCTTGATAAGTACTTTGTTGGTGTTAGCCATGTTTGGGTTATTAACGAACAATGGCAAAGCGAAGTCGGCGTGCAATATCAAAGCAATGATTACACTGATGAAGATTTTGTGATGCCGCGCCTTGCGCTTAGCTATTTTATTAATGATCACAATAGCATAAATGCTAAATACGGGCATTATAATCGCATGCAAGATATTGACACTCTATTGCCTGAACACGGCAACCCGAATTTACGTTCGCAAACCTCAAAACACAGCAGTTTAGGTTTTGCACAAGAACTTGCCGATGAATGGACATGGTCTATTGAAGGGTATTACAAAACCATGGACGATTTACCGTTGGCATTAAACAATTATTCCGATGCAGCAATTCGTTACAGTAATGATGTAACTGGGCGAGCTTACGGTGTTGATCTATTAATAAACAAAAATAAAACTGATAAATGGTATGGCTGGCTTGCAGTTAGTTATGCCAAAAGTGAACGTACTGACCAACGCCAAAATATCACTCGGGATTATTACGCTGATACCCCTTTAGTTGTCAACATGGTGTTTAATTACCAAATCAGTGAAAAATGGCAAGGCGGCTTTAACTTTACTGCCCGCAGCGGTCAAGCTTACACCCCGATTGTTGGCGTCACAGAAAATTCCGAATTCGAAGGACGTTTTTTACCACAATATGGTGATCCATTTTCTGAGCGTTTCGATGTTTATCATCGGCTTGATCTTCGTTTTGAACGTCAAACCGACTTTTGGGGCTTAGACGGTGTGTTAATTTTAGAATTAATGAACGCCTACGGCCAAGCAAACACCAGTAGCATTGATTTAGATTATCAGAAAGTAACCTCGACTAATGATTTAATTATCAAAGAAAACGAGGATGATTTTGAAATGCGCCCTTCAATTGGCTTTAGTGTTAAGTTTTAATTAGCCACCCCACATACACCTTTAATACTGATTAAAGGTGTATGCAATCATTAAAATAGAATTCATCAATCGTTTTTTTACGCTGTTTATTTTTTCTCAATTAGTTAAGATGAATGTAAATAAAATCGAGGAGAGCGATATGTTAACTGTAATTTTTGGCCGTGAAGGCTGCCCTTATTGTGTACGTGCTAAAGATGTTGCTGAAAAACTAGCAAATGAACGTGATGATTTTAAATACCGTTATGTTGATATTATTAAAGAAGGCGTGAGTAAAGCCGATTTAGAACAATCAGCAGGTAAGCCTTGCCCAACCGTGCCACAAATCTTTATTGACCAAGCACACATCGGTGGTTTCACTGAGTTTGAAGCTTACGCTAAAGAAAATCTTGGACTTTATCAATAAGTTCTGTATAAAATTTGTTAATCAATTTGATTTACCCACAATCAAATTGATTAAATTATGACCAACATCAACTACATACAAATTAGTTTCAATTTATACAAGCATTTGCCTCGTAAATCCTATACAATGCGCGCCTCTTTAAATTCGTTGAGGCGTATTAATGTCAGAACCAGTCACGTTTGAATCTCTAAATCTTTCTCCTGCAATTTTGAAGGCAGTTGAAGAGTTGGGTTACAAGACACCATCTGAAATCCAAGCTCAATGTATACCGTTATTGCTAGAAAGAAAGGACGTACTGGGACTAGCTCAAACGGGTACAGGTAAAACCGCAGCATTTGCACTGCCATTACTTAATAATATTGACCCGTCTGTGAAGCAGCCGCAGATCCTTGTACTCACACCAACCCGTGAGCTTGCGATCCAAGTAGCTGAGGCATTCGAACAATATGCTAAACATGTTCGTGGTATTGAAGTATTGGCACTTTATGGTGGCCAGAGCTACAGTATCCAATTAAGTGCACTTCGTCGTGGCGCGCAAGTTATTGTCGCTACTCCAGGTCGCTTAATCGATCATATTAACCGTGGCACTATCAAGTTTGACAGCTTACAAGCTCTTGTACTTGATGAAGCCGATGAAATGTTACGTATGGGCTTTATCGATGATGTTGAAAACATCATGGAAAAAACGCCGCGCGAAAAGCAAACATGTCTTTTCTCTGCGACCATGCCTAAGCAAATTCAAAACATCAGCAGCAAATATATGAATAACCCTGAACAGGTTCATATATCTGCGCGTAACTCAACGGTATCATCTGTTGAGCAAGTGTTTTGGAATGCCAGCGTACACAAGAATAAAGCGATTGTTCGCTTTTTAGAAGCTGAACAATATGAAGGCGCTATTGTTTTCGTACGTACACGTAACGATACAGTACAACTTGCTGAGTTATTAGAGCGCGAAGGTTTCTCTGCAGCTCCACTTAACGGTGACATGAACCAGCAAGCACGTGAACGCACAGTAGAACGCTTAAAAAGTGGCATGCTAAACGTTGTTATCGCAACAGACGTTGCAGCACGTGGTCTAGATGTTGACCGTTTAAGCCTTGTTATCAACTACGATATCCCACAAGATTCTGAAGCTTATGTTCACCGTATTGGCCGTACAGGTCGTGCTGGTCGTACTGGTAAAGCGATTCTTTTCGTAAAACATAACGAACGTTATTTACTTAAAAATATCATTCGTCATACGAATTCAGATATTGTGCAAGTTGAACTACCAACTGCAAAAGTTGTTGAAGAAAAACGTATCGAAGCGTTACAAGCTAAATTAGCTATTGCGCTTGAAAATAAAGATATTACTTTCTTTAATGAAGTAGCAGCTAATATGGCGCAAAAGCTTGAACTTGCTCCTGAAGACCTAGCAGGTGCGTTACTGTGTTTAGCACAGCAACAATCACCAATTAAGGTTGAAGAAGTTAAGATCCAACAACGTGAGCGTAGCGAACGTAATGACCGTAACCCACGTGAGCGTAATGATCGTGGTGACCGTGGTCGTCGTAACGAACGCAGCGAACGCCCTGCACGTGACCGTGATGCTAAACCACGTGAACGTAATAGCCGTGATGCAGGCCCTATGGATACTTACCGTATCGAAGTAGGTCGTGAACATGGTGTTCAAGTTAAGAACATTGTTGGCGCTATCGCTAACGAAGCTGACATCTCAAGCAAGTTTATTGGTGATATTCGTTTACACGACAATCACAGTACGGTTCAATTACCGCAAAACATGCCTAAAGATGTACTTGATCATTTCCAAAAAGTGTTTATTTGTAAACGTCCAATGGGCTTAACATTAACACAAGATCAAGGTCCTGCTGAACCACGTGCTGAACGCTCTGAGCGTCCATCAGGTGACAAAAAACGCAGCTTTAACAAAGATGACAGTGCACGCGGTGATAAGCGTAGCGGTCCTCGTAAAGAACGTCGCCCAGTAAGCTTCACAGCTAAATAAGCAACGACTCTTTAATAAAAAAACCTTGCCACGAAAGTGACAAGGTTTTTTTGTGTTTGGAATAAAGTAAATCTTCGTGAGGGGAAGATTTTGTGAAGTCACAATAGTCGTTGATAGCAATTGCATTGAATGAATGAGTATTTGAATTCGCTAAAATAATCATGTTTTTAATAAAATTGGCATAAATAACGCTCTAACATCTATTTTTGCTTCTAAGCGAGCCGCAATCAAATATAAACCAGCAAGTTTACGGTGAATAAATAATGCATCCACTGGTGGTGTATGCCATTGCTGTGCTTGTGCACTAAGTTGCAACCCAGCATCTTTAATATTTGATGCCAGTTGGCTATTTTTAAAATCAAAATCACCATCGTGACGCAGTGGCTCACACGCCATTAAAAATAGCTCTATGACATTATCTTTATAACTGTCACGCAATGTATCTTTAAAATAACCAATCTGAGTGGCCGCATTTAATACCCCATCACGATTATTCTCACTGCCTGCTTTAAATAAAGCTAGATAAGCTTGGCTCAACTGAGGCGAAATCTCGCGGGTTGCCCCAAAATCAAATAAAACGATTTTTTGTGTGGCTGGTTGATAATGAAAATTAGCAAAGTTTGGATCTGTTTGTATCAGTCTAAATTCAAACATTTCTTTAAAAAATAACGCAATAAGTTGCTGTGCCACAAAGCTTTGCTCTGCTTTGGGTAGATCGGTAATTCCCTCTATAGGCTGAGCCTCAATATACTGCATCGTTAATATTTGTTTAGTACTGTGCTCTTTATAGACGTTAGGAACAATAAAGTGTCGGTTATTTGCCAATGCATTTTTATAACGTAATAAATACTGCGCTTCACGATGATAATCAGCTTCCGCTAATAATTGTATTTTAGCCTCTGCGACGAGTGGCTTAATATCAAGATCTTTAGGTAATAAACGAGACAGTGTAAGCAGCGATATAACATTATCAACATCACTGACCACACTTTTTGCGATCCCCGGGTATTGAATTTTTACAGCTAATTGCTCGCCGTTTTCATGGTAGGCCAAATGCACTTGACCAATAGAAGCGGCAGCAAATGGCCTAAGCTCAATATGTGAAAAGCGCGATAACCAGTCATCTCCCCACTGCTCTTTTAATACAGTAATGAGTTGTTTGTGTGGCATGGGGTTAGCGTCTGATCGAAGTAATGCAAGTAATTGAGCAAGCTCTGGACTGAGTAGATCCCCAGCATCCATTGACAGTAGCTGTCCTAATTTCATTGCCGCACCGCGTAAGTGTGATAGTTCTGTCGCTAGGTTTTTTATGTTTTTAGGCTGCAGTAATAAGCTTTTATTATCCCAACCCTTTCCTGAAAGAGTACTTTTGGCTCCCTCAAATAACATATTACTCGCGACACTGGTTGCTAATGAGCCTAACTTTGCAAAGCGTGAAAATCGAGATGTAGGAACAGCGCGTTCATTGGCCATACTAAAACCTAGTTAACGAATATATTTACCGGTTGATACGTACCAAGCTGGGTATACGATCGAATTGACAACTGGCTGGATAAAACTAACCACAAAAAAACCTCGCCATTATAATGACGAGGTTTTTACACATAAATATTTAGCCGTGTTTTATTAAGGCGCGACTGCTGGGTACACGTAACTTGCGTCTAATCCAAGCGGGATACCCAGTGCCCAGTAACCGAGTAAAAATAAGCTCCAGCCAATCATAAAAGCGATTGAATATGGCAGCATCATCGCGATAAGCGTGCCAATGCCCGTGCCTTTGACGTATTTTTGGCAGTACACCACAACTAATGGGAAATACGGCATTAAAGGAGTGATGATGTTTGAACTAGAATCGCCCACGCGATAAGCCGCTTGAGTTAAATCTGGCGAGATACCTAACTGCATTAACATAGGCACAAACACCGGGCCCAGTAGCGCCCACTTTGCTGAACTTGAGCCAACAAACAAGTTTACAAAACCAGTTAAAAAGATGATACCGACAACAGTCACCGCACTTGGTAACTCCATGGCTTTTAACAGCTGCGCGCCTTCAATTGCCAGCAGAGCTCCCAAGTTTGATTTACTAAATGCAGCAATAAACAAGGCACAAAAGAACGCCATTACAATATAATACGCCATGCCGCCCATTGCTTTACTCATGGCATCTATCATATCTTTAGAGCTTTTAAAGGTGCCAACGGTAAAACCATACACTGCACCAGGTATCCAAAACAGTAGGAAAATTAGCGGTACGATAGATTGCATTAAAGGCGAGCGAAAATTAGTTAAAGAGCCATCTTCGCTTCGCATTGCAGAGTCCGCAGGGGCTGACACATAGGCTAATAAAGCAAGACCTGCAATCATCACTGTACTTGCAATAAAAAACGCGCGTTTTTCGTCGCTACGGGCATCTTCAAATGCAGGTAAGTCTTCTTTATTACCATCTAATTCGGTATTTTTTAAACGTGGTTCAATAATTTTATCGGTGATGTACCAGCCTAATAAAATAATGAATAAACTTGAAGCCGAGGTAAACGCCCAGTTATTTAATGGGTTAATCGACATCGCGGGGTTAATAATTTGCGCCGCACTTTGGGTAAAGCTTTGCAGTAGTGGATCAATCCCCGACGGAATAAAGTTTGCACCAAAGCCACCACTGACTCCCGCAAATGCCGCCGCAATACCCGCCAATGGATGGCGCCCTGCTGCATAAAATATAACACCAGCTAACGGAATGACTAACACATAACCTGCATCGGTTGCTGTATGGCTGACGATGGCGACTAAAATAATTGACGGTGTTAAAAGTTTTTTAGGTGTCACCTTTAACATTAACTTAAGGCCAGTATTAATAAAGCCAGAATGTTCAGCAACCCCTACACCCAGCATGGCCACTAACACCACACCTAACGGTGCAAAACCGGTAAAAGTTTTTACCATTGATGATAAAAAGGTCGCTAACGAATCACTCGCCAGCATATTATTAATAATAATAGCTTCACCGGTACGAGGGTCGATAGCGTCAAAAGTAACACCTGAGAACCACCACGACAGTAGCCAAATTAGTAACATGGCAAACAAAAAGATGATTGCCGGATCAGGCAGTTTATTTCCTACCCGCTCAACAAAATTTAAAAATCGCGCAACTATGCCCGAGGGCATTGCCGCATCATTATTATTATTCATTTCACTTGTTCCCTAGAATTTAGTCAGTGGTACTTTAGCGTATCTAGGGAATGAGGTAAATTTTAAGTGAACAGAAAATACATTTTTAGGAACTAAATAGTCTCAATGCACAAAAAAACGGCATTGTTGCCGTTTTTTTAAATAACTTTTTATTTAGTCTTTTAAGCGAGTGCTTTTACTTCTTCCCATAATCTTACTACTAGGGCTTTATCTTCTTCGTTAAGCTCACCATTGCGATACGCTTTCACTAAACTTTTTTCAACGGTTTCATTGAGCTCATCTATTTCAAGATTAAGCTCTTCAACTTGCGCATAGCCTACTGCTAAATCAAAATGGCCTCGTAAATAACCACCGGCAAATAACTCATCATCAGTGGCTTTGATCACTAAGTCATCAAAATACTGTTGGGCTGCGTCAATATAATTTACTAAACTCACTTCTACTTCTCCTGATTTTGCAGGGTCTTCTACCAATCAATCTTGATGGCCTACTGCATACATAATATGGTCGTTAAATCCGCAGGTTACACGAATATAACCGCTTAATTCATCATCCAGCTCACTATCGCCTGTATCGCAAATGAGCGGGCGGCCGTTTAAAGCCTGTAATTTAGTTTTGGTAGCCACCACAATAATATTATCCAGCCCTATCGCGCGAATAAGTGCTGGGCTTAACTGTTGATTGCCACGGCCAAAAACATGGCCTTGGCCACCAATTAGCGTGATCACTAATTTAGTGTCGCGCTGATGGGTCATCGCTAATAATTGTTCAGCTGTAAGATCTTGCGCAATTAAGCTTTGATCTGCAACTAAATCAACACCTAATAAGGTATTTTCAAGTCCCATTTCTTGCATAATAGCTGCAACTGTTGAGCCACTGCCCATTACATATAACGTATCTTCATCCATTTCACTGACGACATAGGCGGCGATATCAGCAAGTACCAGCTCGTCGGTTTCTTTACCGCCATTTTTTACGGCTTGTACATAACGTACTTCACTGGGTACTTGCATTTCACCATAACGTTTTGCTTTAACTGTGCCTTGACGAAACGCATCTTCGTCAATATCCATCACATCGGCATCGCCTAAGGTAACTAGTTCACCTTTGACCAGCATTTCGACTACCCGCCCTGCGGCCTTTGGCGTGATTGCATAAACCCCTGAATGAATTTTACAGCCGGCAGGAATGCCAAGTGCCGGTACGCTATCTTCAACCGCATGACAAATATTGCGCGCAGTGCCATCGCCACCAGCAAATAAAATTAAATCAACACCTAGCTGTTGCAATACCTTGGCTGCACGCTCAGTATCATCTGCACTACTGGGGTGCTCGCTTTGATACACAACTTCGGTATTAAAACCAAGATCTGTAGCGGTGCTTTCACCCATTGAGTGATTAACAGTATAAATTGTTATTTTATCTTGATAAGGCAATAACACCTCAAGCGCTGCTTTAGTGCGTAAATTAGCTTTTGGCTCAGCGCCAAGCGCCAGAGCTTTAGCCGCAACACCATCACTACCTTTGAGCGCCACACTGCCACCTAAACCAGCAACTGGGTTTACAATTAGTCCTAACTTAAACTGCATTACTTAACTCCTGAGGATGTTGCCATACAAACTGCCCGGCATTCAATGGCCATGGCGTATTGTAAAATTCGCTTAATGCTTTTAAAAGTGCAGTAGTCCGAGGATTAAAGCCTATTTTTAGTAACTGTAAAAGTTGCTTGTGTACTCGCGCCTGAAAATCAAAACGACAGGTTTGCTCACCATTTAAATTATCAACCGAAACATTAAACTCAAAACCTGTAGCAACACTCAACGCCCACTCGATTGCTTGCGGTTTTACTTCAACGGCTTCAAATTCTGCTTGCTGAGCTTTATCACGGCCATCTGGGCAATACCAATAACCGTAATCTTCGAGTAAACGACGTTTATCACCCGCCACCAGCCAATGAGCTATTTCGTGCAGTGCACTGGCATAAAAACCATGGGCAAACACAATTTGATGATACGGCGTTTTAACATCAGCGGGAATATAAATAGGCTCATGCTCACCTTTGACCAAGCGTGTATTATGGCTGTGGTAAAAAGTGCGTTCAAAAATAGATGTTAAATCGGCTATTTGATGCATAAAAGTCTGATTAATTCGCCTCGGTAAAATGCAACAAATGCACATTAAAATCGAGGCGAATTGTACGGGCTTTTAGCAAGAATGTAAAAGTTGATAACGACTAAGCAGCCATGCGTTATTGTCTTGCCTTTACTTTGCAAATTTAGCTAAGCCAAAAATATGTATTCGCTGCAATCTAGCTCCTTTTATTTACTGTTCAAGTAATAACCCTTATCCTCTTTACACTTACTATCCGAATTTAAGAATAAAATTATAAACCCATGTTCAAATTACTTTTTATAAAACGACCGAAGCTTTTAGTTGTTACTTTAATTACGCTGATAAGTATCCCCCTGCCCTCATTTGCAAAAAGTGTCAGCATCAATGTGTTTGCAATCCCTTCCAAGTCAATCATTAACTTAGTTGAGCAAACTAGTGATGCATTAAAAAAAGAAGGGATCATGAGTTTTTATGAAAAAGGTAAGCCAGTGCACGCTACTTTGTATTTAACTGACTTTGTTGAAGGCTCAGAAGAAGACATTAAACGTGCTGTAAAAAGTATCACCGAGCAACATCAAGAGTTTGCTATAACAGCGCAAGGTTTTAGTGTTACGCAAAGTAATTGGGCATTTATTAACTTACAGTATTCGCCTAAGCTACAAAGGCTAGCAGATGAAGTAACAATGGCGATTGAGCCATTACGCGACACAAATGCCACAATCCCTAGCTGGGTTAAAAACTACCCCAACAAATTAACGGCATTTGAGCGCTATGGTAGCCCCAATGTATTTCAGAACTTTCAGCCGCATTTAACATTATTAGCTAACGAGAAAAGCCCTAAGCTCGTTATTTTAAATAAACAAATGCAAGCCCACCCGCCTGAAGCGCAGGGTAAAATAATCGGCATTGGGATTGGCATTTCAGACCCGTTTGGCCAACAGAAACAAGTGATTGCAGAATACTTTTTTAATAACGATAAAAACTAACTTATTTTTATCGTTATTGTTTTACTAAGTAGCGTTTCAGTAGACGGGTATTGCGGGTATTTGCTTTAAAGTAAGCGTCAAAAATATCACCGACAAGCGGAATTAGGCCACCAAAAAAATCAATCAACATATTTATTACGATACGTAATTTTATACGCTTACTAACTCCTAGGCGCTGGGCTTCAAATAGAATATAGCTAGATAAAATTAGCCCAGCTAGATCTCCAATACCAGGCAGAATACCGATCAGTGCCTCTACGCCAAACTTAAACCGAGTAAAAGGAATGCCAATACTGCTGTCGGTAAAGCGACTAAACCTTTCTAGCCGCTTTAATGTATCTTGGTGTGATAGCTTAATCTGTTCCATACATCCTCATAACCTTAGCGCTTGGCAAGTTACTTTAAGTAACATCAACCCCTGCTTCATCGCAAGCAACAATATCTGTTTCTTTTAGCGCTTCGGTGATCCACTGTTGTAATGTAGGGCAACTTAAAACATGCTGACAATAATGCTCCGCCAAAGCTGAAAGTGATATTTGGTAGGTTTTTAACCTAAGTACTACAGGCGCATACATAGCATCTGCGATACTAAACTCACCAAACAACCACGCATTTGGGTAACTACGTTGTTGCTGGCTAAATATTTCATCAATGCGGCTAATGTCTTTTTTAGCCGCCGCAGATAACTCAATTAGGCGAGTTGCACGAATATTCATTGGCATTTCATTACGCAGCGCCATAAAGCCGGTATGCATTTCAGCGCTTAAACTGCGGGCTGTCGCTCGCTGCGCAGTATCAATAGGCCAAGCTGTATTAGATAAATAAGCATCATTGATGTATTCACAAATTGCCAATGAATCCCATACCTGCAAGTCGCCATCGACTAAGGCGGGTACTTTCTGTACTGCAAAACTGTTTTTAAGCGTTTCATAAAACTCAGGGGTGTCTAATACGAGTTGTTTCTCAGTAAAAATAACATTGAATTTACTCATTAAATACCATGCTCTAAGCGACCATGTCGAATAGTTTTTATTACCGATAAATAATTGCATTTGCGTTCCTTAGTAGTGTTTAATATCCCTAATATAGAGCAGTAGTAAATTAATTACTTACCAATAGTTTTTATACAATACATAAGTAAAATTGATAGATGAGTTAAATATGGATTTAGACGCCCTACGTACTTTTTGCGCTTTTGTTGAAACGGGCAGCTTTACTCGCGCTGCTCAACAAGTATGCCGCACCCAATCGGCAGTGAGCATGCAAATGAAAAAGCTCGAACAAGAGCTGGGTAATCCATTATTTATCAAACAAGGCAGGCAGCTTGTACTATCGTCAAGTGGCGTTCACTTAGCCAGCTACGCAAAACAATTATTAGCACTGCATGATGAAGCCTATAAACAACTTAAAACCGGTGGTGGGCAAACTCGCGTGCGCTTAGCATGTCCTGACGATTATGCAGGCACAGTATTACCTAAAGTTGTGGCTTTATTACATAAACATATACCGCAACTTGATTTACAAATCAGTTGCGCGCCGACCAACCAGCTCAAAACACAGCTAGATCAAGGCTTGCTAGACATGGTGATTGCGACGCGCTCGCCCAGCTCTGAAGAAGGTTATTTTTTAGAATCAAGCAAAGGTGTGTGGGTTAAAAGTGCCGAATTTAACTATCAATCCGCTATGACCCTGCCAGTTGCAATATTTCAACGAGATTGTAAATTTCATCAAGCGGCTATTGAAGGGTTACTAAAGGCTGAACGCCCATTTAACATTGTTGCTTGCTGCGGCTCGCTCAGTGCGCTCACAGCATTAGTAAAAGCCAATCTAGCCGTTGGTGTGATGGCTGAGGTAAGTAACACTCAGGAGCTGGTGACGGTTACTGACTCAACTCTGCCGCCCTTGCCCGTTATTGATATCGTACTATTACACGCAAACCACGCTCATAACCCGATAAAACGAGAGTTAGTAAAGCTAATAGCAGCAGATTATGCACTTACCTTGTGAATCTTGGGTTTTAAAGACTATCGCAGCCTTACTAAGGTGCGTTTTCGCTTTGGCTCAGTAAGATATAAAAGTTGCGTATTATCGTGTGAAGCATTAATTAACATATTACCTTTCTCGTTCGCGATATGGCGTATTTCTGAGTGAGCGCTTTGTAAATCAAGCATATTAAGCTCATAACCATCTTCTTGCTCTAAGGTAATACTCAACGTTTGCTCATCGACCGCCAGACCAATAATATCACTATCATCTGCGTGCCATACTTGAGCAAAATTGCCATCTTGATCGAGTCGAAATACCTGTTTGTTATTTGAAAAATAAATCTGATCGTGTTTGTCTAAAGCCATTGCATAACAAGCCAGCCGCTCTCCTTGGCCAGTGAATGGCGATAAACTTAATGTTTGCATGTCTAATTTTGCTGGGTGAAATGTAACGCCATCGTCAGCGCGATATGAAACCAAGATCGCATCTTCATTATAAAACTTCTCTCTGAGATAAAACGAATGATGATGGTGGGCTATTTCTTGATAATCGCCACTTTTTAAATCAATTCGAAACAGTTTATCTTTGCTTGCGGTGATCACTTCTTCGCCATTTTTTGACCAAACAACCCCAAACAGTTCTTCATTATTAGGGTTTGCAAAAATCAGCGTTTGTTTACCTTGCTCATATAAAAATAGCTGTTTTAAACCAAAACGATGGGATTCAAAGACAAACTTAGTTGAATCAGGTGAGAATACCGGCAAAAAATCAACCGACGAGGTATCGACGAGCTTTTCATACTGCTGAGGTGTTGCACCAGTTGCACGCAAAATATCAACATCAATATTTACAAGCTCCATCAATATCTCCTCACCAGATGGCGTGAATGCAGCATCTCGAATAACTTGATAATTATTAAATTCGATATCAGTTGAGTTGCCCTGACGATCAATAAGTAATAGATTATTTGTGTTGCTTATCAGCAAGTATTCACCACTTGGGTGCCAACTAAGCCCCTGAATACCATCTTCAATAACGGCAATTGTTTTACTACTATTATCCGTTAAATTCAGTATTTCAATACGGTAGTTATTTTGTCCTGCTTCATAACCAAGCGCTAGTTGCGTTTGATCTGGCGACAACGCATGTAACTTTAACCAGTCTTGACCCATTGAGGCTTTGATTACCTGTTTTTGTTTAGTTTCTATATTGACGGTCGAAAGCTGCGTATCATTTTTATGTTTTCGTCGCTCAATAAAATAAACCTGATTGTTATTAGTCCATTGTAATTGCTGGCTGGTAACTAAATATTCTTTAAATTCCAGTACGTTGGCGTAATTTAAACTCGTTAGAGTTACCATGTCTAAATTAAAATACGCTAATTGGCTAACATCATTTTGTTTTTCTATAAAAGCCAATGCGCGATTATCCGGACTCCAGCCTAGACTATAGTAGGTCGATGGGTGCTGGGATAATTGTACCTCTTTACCTGTCGTTAATTCTTTTAGCCAGATATGCTGATTATCATTGTCACCGCGAACAAATGCTAAATAATTGCCGTTATTAGATTGCGATTGAGAGGATTCATTGGCTTCATTTGATGTTACAGGCACCAACGCAGAGAAATCAGTTTTAACAACCTGCGTTGTAAATGCGAACCAACCACCAACCAAACATACAATTGTCACGGCAATAAAAGCCAACAACGGCCACTTTACACAGTGAGAACGTGTTTGTTCGTTAAGCTCAAGGCAATAACCCCGTTTCGGGTGGGTAATGATGAATTGTGGATTTTTAGAATCTTCATTTAATGCTTTCCTAAGCAGTGCAATATTGCGTTGCACATTACTTGGGCTAAACACTGAATTAGGCCACACAGCTGCAAAAATTTCTTCCTGGCTAACCACATTGCCCCTATGAGAGTACAAAAATTGGAGCACATCCATAACCTTAGGTTCGACAATTTGTACGCCTTCAGCTGAGGAAATTTTACCACGGCTAACATCGACGTCAAAATTCCCGATTCGAAACCTACCCACTTACAACTCCAATAAATTCATACAAATCATAGATTAAGATTTTCTTAAGATAAACTCAAGGGTTATTACATTGCCGCATTAATTAGTTCAGTTAATGGTTAGGCACCATTTACTAAGTAATAAAAAAGATGCAACGGATATTATCGACATTCATTATTTTTGTGAGCGCGTTTCTACTCTTTCAAATTCAACCTATCTTATCTAAAGAGCTACTACCCGAGTTTGGCGGTGGCGCTTCGGTTTGGTCAACCAGCCTATTTTTTTATCAAAGCATGCTGTTACTCGGCTATTTATATGCTCATTTGTTAAGCCGTTATCAGCTCAAACGACAATTATTTATACACACATTGTTAGTGGCTGTATCGAGCATCATTACTTTTAACACAATTGAAGTCAGTCTATTTTTATCACTAACACCAGCGTGGTCAGTGATTGCTAAATTGTTTTTACAGGTTGGCTTAGTCTTTATGTTACTAAGTGCCACCAGCGTACTATTGCAGCGCTGGTATATTGAATCGACCGCTATGACTGTACCTTATCAATGGTATTCGCTTTCGAATCTGGGTTCACTACTTGCTTTGCTGAGTTACCCATTTATTTTTGAAGTTTTATTTTCAATCGATGAGCAAAAGAGCTATTGGACAGTGGGGTTATTTGCATACTGCATACTGTTATTGTGCCTAATTTATGTATTATTTAGTAATGGCAGTATCGCTGATAAAGCTATTACTAAGTCAAAAACGACTTTGCTCGTCAAACCTAATTGGCTGTGGATTGCGTTCTCAGCAACCAGTTCAATGATGTTGATCGCGACAACTCAGATGATCAGCATCAACATCCCGCCTATGCCTCTGATATGGGCTTTACCATTGGTAATATATTTGCTGACCTTCAGTTATGCGTTTGCATCCGCAAAAAGCTATAATCGCGCCCATTGGACGTACTTATTAATATTTAGCGCATTCGCAGGGCTGATGATGTTTTTCCTTGGCAGCCAATTTAATGCTTTAGCTCAACTGGTGATCTACAGCTTTATTTTATTCATTGTTTGTATGATCTGTCATGGTGAACTTCGAAAACTCGCGCCAGATGGCTCACTGCTTACTGTATTTTATTTATATATCGCTTTAGGAGGAGTGATCGGCAGTTTACTCAGTGCCTTAGTCGCACCGCTACTGTTTGAACAAATAACAGAATTCATTGTGGCGTTAGCTGTAGCGCTTTCATTATTTATATACACGCTACTCACCCAGACGACGAAAACGTCCTCTTGCTATAAAATAGCTTTACTGGCTACGCTGGTTATTTGGGGCACAGGATATAGCTATCTTTTTGTTAATTTTAATCAATACAACTTAGCGTCTGAGAGAAATTTTTACGGTTATGTCACTGTCAAAGACATTACAACGTCTGATCTTGCTGAACGACGCCTAATCGATGGCACAACGATTCATGGCTCACAGCCACTTAATAAACAAACTGAACTCACAAACAGCTATTACCATCACCATACTGGTATCGCTAAATCATTGTCAGCATTAAAAAAGCAACATGATTTAAATATAGGTATTATTGGTTTAGGTGCTGGAGTTTTAGCAAAGTTTGGCGATAAGTTCGATAAAATCCGCTTTTATGAACTTAATCCTGCGGTTTACAACATGGCCATGAATTATTTTTCATATTTAACAGATAGCCCTGCACGTATTGATGTGGCTATTGGCGATGGCAGAATCACCTTAACTAAAGAGCAAAAAAATAATGCACCGTTAATGAATGCGTTAATTATTGATGCTTTTTCAAGTGATGTTATTCCTACCCATTTACTGACTGAAGAAGCTTTTCAGTTATATTGGCAGCGACTAACAAAAGGCGGCTTATTAATTATCCATATATCCAATAATCATATTGATTTGATGCCAGTGCTCCAAGCTCACAGTAAGCGCTTCGATAAATCTCTGATCAAATTTAACTATAGCGGTACGCAGTTAGGCTCACAATGGGTCGTAATGACGAATAACCAAGCATTTTTAAATTCGATAGCCATGACAGACTTATCACCGATAACACCTTATTCAACAGTACATTTGGCGCAATGGACAGATCAAAAACACAGCCTGATCCCGCTCCTGAAACTTTGATGTCTATCTTAAAATAACCACAACAAAAAAGCGCGATTAACATCGCGCTTTTAAATAATTCTAAATGCTTTTAACTAAACCCTAAACAGAGCCATTTATTGGCCCATGCTCATGATGAACATGCGGGTTTTGACCACGTTGACGTAGTAAATGATCCATTAAAGTAATGGCCATCATCGCCTCGGCAATCGGGATTGCACGAATGCCAACACATGGGTCGTGACGGCCTTTGGTGATCATCTCAACCGATTCATTACTCGTGTTAATACTATTACCGGGGATCGTAATACTTGATGTCGGTTTGAGTGCAATTGACGCGATTATATCTTGCCCTGTAGAGATACCTGCAAGCACCCCACCGGCATGATTTGAGGTAAAGCCATCAGGGGTTAACTCATCACGATGCTCAGAGCCTTTTTGCTCAACCACATCAAAGCCGTCGCCAATTTCAACGCCTTTTACTGCGTTAATACTCATCAGTGAGTGGGCAAGTTCTGCATCAAGGCGGTCAAATACCGGCTCACCTAAACCAACAGGTACATTCTTAGCCACTACTTTTACCTTCGCGCCGACTGAGTCACCTTGTTTTTTAAGGTCGCGCATATAGTCGTCAAGCGCGTCTAACTTGCTTGCATCTGGGAAAAAGAAAAGATTATTTTCAACTTCATCCCAATCGTAATTTTCAGCTTTAATTGGCCCAAGTTGACTCAAACACGCACGTACTTCAATACCATGAAATTGCTTTAGATACTTTTTAGCAATAGCGCCTGCGGCAACACGAATAGCGGTTTCGCGAGCAGATGAACGGCCACCACCGCGATAATCGCGTAGGCCGTATTTATGCCAGTACGTGTAGTCACCATGACCTGGGCGAAATACG
Source organism: Pseudoalteromonas sp. SR41-8 (assembly GCF_014163915.1). Taxonomy (NCBI): domain Bacteria; kingdom Pseudomonadati; phylum Pseudomonadota; class Gammaproteobacteria; order Alteromonadales; family Pseudoalteromonadaceae; genus Pseudoalteromonas; species Pseudoalteromonas sp. SR41-8. Next base: position 32,574 of record NZ_JACJEE010000027.1, on the reverse strand, counting down.
TCTTTAATTTTGCCATAATCTTGTGAGCGTTGGTCGGTATTTTCAATTAATAAACCAATACTGGTGCCGGTGGTTTTACCTTCAAAAACACCCGCTAAAATTTTAATTTGATCGCTCTCACGGCGCTGCGTAGTGTAACGGCTTTGCCCTGGCTTACGACGATCTAAATCGATTTGTAAATCTGCCTCAGTGATTTCAAGGCCTGCTGGCGTGCCATCCACAACACCGCCTAAGGCGACGCCGTGGCTTTCGCCAAAGGTGGACACTTTAAATAACTGCCCGATGCTATTACCTGCCATTAACTTTCCTCATTCCTAATGACTACTAAGTACCGAGCCTAAGGCTCGGCTTTGATTTTTGTGGTGATCAGTCTGCGAAATATGCAACGAGTTGTTTTTTGCTGATCACAAATACGCCAAATCCACCTTGCTCAAACTCAACCCATTCAAAAGGCGCATTTGGATAAAGGGCATCCATGTGTACCATAGAATTACCAACTTCGACAAATAACAAACCGTTATCAGTTAGATGATCGGCCGCTTCACTCAAAATAGTACGGGTTACATCAAGACCATCATGGCCTGATGCTAAACCAAGCTCTGGCTCATGGTGGAACTCACGCGGTAAATCAGCCATATCTTCGGCGTCTACATACGGAGGGTTTGCCACGATCAGGTCATATTTCTGCCCTGGTACACCGCTGAATACGTCGGATTGAATAGGTAATACACGGTCACTTAACTGATAATCAGTGATATTGATATCAGCAACTTCGAGTGCTTCATAAGAAATATCAACGGCATCAACCTGCGCTTCTGCAAAAGTTTGTGCTAATGCAATCGCGATACAACCAGAACCGGTACATAAATCTAAAATACGATTTACCGATTCAGGCTCAGCTAGCCAAGGTGAAAAGCGATTATGTATTAACTCTGCAAAAGGTGAACGTGGGATCAATACGCGCTCATCGACATAAAATGGCATATTAGCAAACCATGCAATATTAGTCAGATAAGGTACTGGCGTGAAATCATTTATACGTTCTGCAATTAATCCCGCAAGGCGGTTTTTTTCGGTGCTAGTTAACCGGGCATGCATTAATTCTTTTGGTGCATCAATGGGTAAGCTTAACGCGGGCAGTAACAAGTTGACTGCTTCATCCCATGCGTTATCAGTTCCATGACCAAAGAAAATACCACTGCTGGCAAATTGACTCGTGGTCCACCGTAGCCAATCGTGTAACGTTGACAGTTCTGCTACAGCTTCATCTAAGGTTGCTTCTTCTATTAATAATTCGCTCATATTCGTTATCTACCTGCTGCTTTAGAAAATATCAATTCAATCGAGGCGCAATTAAGGCCCCATGATTGCCCTATTGTAACGCTTTTTTACACAGTTTTTACTCTGTTTTCACTCGATTTCTAGCGTTTTTTTGTTTAGACTGCCGCTATGAAAAAAGATCCTCTCTCAAACGCAGATATTAGCCCTGACGACATCGATATGTTTCGTCAAAGTATTAATGGTGCCCGTGTATTTAAACAAGACACGCATCGCTTTGCTAACAAACCTAAAATCTCACAAGCTAAGCTGTTTGCCCAGCAAAAAAAGCAACATCAGGCAGAATTTTTCTTTTCTGATGAATATGTGCCAGATATTGATACCAACGGAACGGTTAATTATGTGCAAGACGGTCAAGATCGTTTTTTAGCAAAGCAGTTACGCCGAGGTGACTTTGTACCTGATTTAACCCTTGATTTACATGGTTTAAATAAGGAGTTGGCAAAAGATGAACTCGCAGGACTGATCCATGAGTGCAAAAAGAAGCATTACTACTGTGCGTGTGTAGTACATGGTATTGGTGGACATATACTCAGACACAAAGTGCCGCAATATTTAGTACAGCATCCAGATGTCATAGCAATACACCAAGCGCCACTTGAATACGGTGGTAAAGGTGCGGTACTTATTTTAATAAACTTACCACAAAGTGATGAATTTAGACGCTAAGCGTTAACGTTATCCCTATTTCAAGGCAACAGTGCAGTGCATATTTTCTCTATCATCTTTCCGCTGATTTTCATTGTTGCGCTTGGTTTTAGTTGTTGTAAATTAAAGTTTTTTGAACAGCAACACATTGCAGGGCTAAGTAAGTTTACTTTTTACATTAGCCTGCCGGCATTTTTATTTTTAAATATGTCGCAAATCGATTTACAGCAAAGTATTAGTTTATCGGCCTTTCTGAGTTTTTATATTCCTGTACTGAGCGTATTTGCCTTAGGTATTTTGGTTGACCGCTTTTATTTAGCTAAGCAAAAAAATTATCAACAACACAGTGTATTTGGCTTAGCGTCGAGTTACTCAAACATGGTGTTGGTGGGCATTCCTATCATCATCGCATCCCTTGGCAAAGAAATGATCGCCATCGCTTTTATGATCATTACCTTTCATAGCACATTGCTGTTTGCACTTACCTATTTAATCGGCGCAAAGGGCAGCGAACACGCATTTTCATGGTCAAGTTTTGCTAAGAGCATGGTACTGAATCCGATTGTATTGAGCATCGGCTGCGGGCTAATATTAAATGTCAGCGGCATTATTTTGTTTGATAATCTAGCAAAGAGTTTAGAGCTTTTAGCAACCCCCGCCATTGCCTGCGCGTTATTTGTATTAGGCGCCAACTTAGCGTTTTACAAAATTGCAGCTAACTGGCAACCCGCATTAATCGCCTCGTTAATGAAGATTTTTTTACTTCCTGCTGGGGTATTTTTAATCGGTGCATACGCATTTGAACTAGATAGAGAGATTTTGAACGTGTTAGTGCTATTAAGCGCTTCTCCTGTTGGTGTAAATGCTTACCTTATTGCCAGTCAAATAGGTCAACATCAGGTGACATTAGCCGGTGCAGTTGTACTGTCAACGGTTTTAAGTGTGATTAGCTTTAGTTTTTGGTTATCGGTATTGCTTTAACCTTTACAAACCGCCAGCTACATCAACAAAGCTACCTGTGGTAAACGATGCCTGCTCAGAGGCTAAAAAGTAAATTGCAGCGGCAACTTCCTCAGGTTGTCCACCTCGGCCCAATGGCAGCTTGTCTTTAAGACGCTCCACCCGATTTACTTCACCACCATCGCGGTGCATATCGGTGTAGATTAACCCTGGGCGCACTGAGTTAACACGAATACCTAACTTGGCTACTTCTTTGGCTAAACCAATGGTTAACGTGTCCATTGCTCCTTTAGATGCGGCATAATCAATATATTCATTTGGTGAACCGGTTTTAGCCGCTGCCGATGATACATTAACGATACTGCCGCCACTGGGCATTCGCTTAATCGCTTCTCGGGCACATAAAAAAGCGCTTGTTACATTGGTGGTTAGCACTTCATTTATACGCGAGGCTCCCATCTCAAGTAATGGCATTTGCGGTTTCAAAATACCCGCATTATTTATAAGCACATCTAATTTGCCAAATAACTCATCTACTTTTGTAAACAGGGTCAGCACTTGCGTTTCATCAGACACATCGGCTTGCACTATTTCGGCTTTTACACCAAAGCCGCGTGCTTGCTCTGCTATTTTTTCTGCGCTGTGTTGATTCCTTTTATAATTAATACAAACATCATAACCGTGACGAGCAAAATAAATTGCGGTTGCAGCACCAATTCCTCGGCTTGCTCCGGTTATAAGTACTACTGGGTTAGATTTCATTGTCTGTCCTTGTTTTTGCTTATTTAAAAAAACTGACCACTAAGTGATGAATTTAGACGCTAAGGGTTAACGTCATCTTTATTTCAAAACAATCGTTTAAATTTTTCATCGGCGCACCAGGATTTTATAAAATTGTAGCAAACTCGCAACAGGCATTAATAGCCTCGCTGTTAAAGATATTTTATGTTGCGATCCCCGCTTCAGGGAATATATTGAGCAAATTCTTTATAGCCATCACACCAATACTATTTAATTAGTGTTCAAATGTACCTGATTATAAACAAAGGCTTAGCTTCCTCCAAGAACGAGATAGAATCGTTTCAAGTTATTTATGAAAGAAACTCTTCTAGCTTAAATAGATCATGTATTAAATCAAAATGGTATTAAGTTGAGGTAAACATCGGGCGTACATTACTGACAACAAGCGTGAGGTATTCAAAGGAGTAATTTAGACACTGCCAGTGTAATTCAACTCAACAAAAAGGTTCGAATGGACTGTGGAAATACTCACCTGACAGCAAAGTAAAATGTATCTTTATTTACTTCTTTAAAATCGTCAAACCGACTAGCTTTGTATTCATCACCTAATCTACTTTTATCTCCAAAAATTAAACCTTGATAACCGTTCATCACTGAACTTCCCCATTGCAAAGTGAAAATTTCATTAGTTCTATTATGATAAATATCCGTAATGCCGATTGCTTTCATTGCCGATAATAATTCGAGTACATCTTCTCTTTTCACTATAGTAGAAGGGATGAAATTGTTCGTAATGGTGTCCCAATTTTCGTATGCATTTTTTTCAGATTGTATATAGTAACTTTCATAAAACCCGCCTTCAGGAGCTATACCATACGTTTTCTTCTTATCATTTATTATAATATTATTAACGATGAAAATTTCTTCTTTAAGATAACTTAAGGTTACCAAGTTTAAATTTTCTAACTGTTGAGCTAAAGCTTTGGACTTATTCAGCGTAGAAGCTGATGTAATAAACTCTTCATTATAATTATCACTACAAGCGACTAAAGAAAACGTTAAAACAATAAGTAATAAGCACTTTCTATTTAAAAGAAACAACCCCATGAATTAATCCCCAAAGCAAGCGTAAATTTTAAGTTAAATTACTCATCCCCATTATGCAATCGAAAAGTATCAGCAATGTCTTTACAATACATGCACTGACGGACCTTGCCAATTGGTGAAGATAGCTAAATCACCATTTTTTAGTATTGCTTCATTATGATGCTCAAAGCAAAATAAAAAAGAGGTAGTAGCTTTACCTCTTTTAATACAAAGGCTGCAAATTCATCGCATTAATTTGGATATATTAAGTCCTTAAATGCTTGTGGGTTACTTGATTGCAGCAACAACTGAAATCTCAACTAGCAAAGCATCGCGGGCCATTTTAGCTTCTACGCAGGCACGTGCGGGCGCATGACCTGCTGGTACCCACGCATCCCAAACCGCATTCATATCGGCAAAGTAATCCATGCTTTTTACATAAATAGTGGCGCTGAGCATATGCTCTTTTGAACTTCCCGCCTCATTTAAAAGTAACTCAACTTTATCAAGCATGGTTTGCGTTTGTTCGGTGATGCCCTGCTCTGCGTCAGCACATACTTGGCCACATAAGTACACCGTACCATTGTGCTTAACGATACGACTCATGCGAGTTGCGGTTTGAATACGTTCAATTGTCATAAAATTGTCTTTGCTAAATTAGTGTGTCGCTAATTTAGCAAATTTGGTTCTGAACACAAGGTTACATACCCAAGTCACCTCAAGATGCGAGTTTCAGTTGGGCATTTCACTGGCACTTACTCTCATCGTTGTTACTTCTTGAAAGGGACTGCCATTGTTGCAAAGTAACGCCTTGATATTAAGCCCCTGTGAAACGCTGAATTCTGTATCTTGAGGTGGTTTGGGTATGAGGTTAAATTTCGACATTGCTGGGAGCGTGAATACTTAAATATTGGCTTTTATGGCGACTTTCATCGTAACTCAATACGGCAACCGCTCCAGTGTTAAATATCGGCATATTCCCAGCACTCAATTGGTCAACTAAATAACTAACTATTGGCATGTGAGCTACGACCAACCAGGTATCGCATTGTGGATGCATCGCGATGAGAGTTTCTAGATAATCGGCGGCAATTTGTGGATTGCCTTCAGGGATTATATCGCTGCAAGTTTCTTCGAATAAAAAAGCATTATGCTTTTTTACTCCTTCAGCTGTTTGCTGAGCACGAATGTAAGGACTTACTAACAATGCCGTTGGGGTATGCGTTGCTTGCAACCATAAACCCATTTTTTCGGCCTGTTGTTGGCCAACCGAGGTCAAATTTCTACTTGCATCGTCAGCTTGCATCGGTGTTGCTTCGCCGTGGCGCATTATTAAGATTGTTTTCATAAAAAATCAACCGATTAAAGAATATAAAACAGTAGCCAGTTTGCCTGTTTGTCCGCTATATTAAAACAACGTCACACATTTCGCTTATGATATTCAGGTAAAAATCGCCAAGCAATTTAATCGCAGCCCTGAAGTTATCATTGTTGTTAACGAGTAAACTTAACGTTTCAGGAGCATCATTTGAATATCAGCCGCAATGATAACAGAACATACCGTGCCCTCACACTGGACAATGGTCTAAAAGTCCTGTTAGTGCAAGATAAAGATTCAACTAAAGCCGCTGCATCGATGGCCGTGAATGCTGGTCACTTTGACGATCCTGTTGATAGACAAGGGCTCGCGCACTTTTTAGAGCATATGCTTTTTTTAGGCACAGACCAATTTCCTGAATCCGGCGGGTTTGGTAATTTTGTTTCCCAATCCGGAGGCAACACCAACGCATGGACCGGCACCGAGCACACTTGTTATTTCTTCGATATTAACAATCAAGAGTTTGCACAAGCACTGAGCCAATTTAGCCGGTTTTTTATTGCACCTTCTCTCAACCCTGGCGAAACTGAAAAAGAACGTAATGCCATTGATGCAGAATTTAAATTAAAAATAAAAGACGATGGCCGACGCATCTATCAAGCACACAAAGAAACCGTTAATCCTGCTCATCCATTTGCTAAATTTTCAGTGGGTAATCAGCAAACCTTAGCGGATCGTAATGGCTGTGTAAGCAAAGAATTGCGAGATTTTTTTAACACCCATTATCAAGCCCAGTGGATGAGCCTAGTGATCTGCGCTGATGCAGAAATTGACACTATGGTGCAATGGGTAACTACATTATTTAATGATATTAAAGGTCAGCAGCAACCAAAACCCGTCATAGAGGCATCACTTTATCGCGCGCAAGATCTTTGCAAAGTACTGCATATAGAACCGCATAAGCATATGCAAAAACTCATAGTAAGTTTTGCGATGCCTAATATTGATGATTTTTATCGCCATAAAACCGTTAGTTTTATTGCGCATTTATTAGGGTATGAAGGGCAAGGATCGCTTTACTCTATTTTAAAAGCGCAAGGTTGGATCAATGCCCTCTCTGCTGGAGGTGGCATTAACGGTAGCAACTTTAAAGATTTTAATATCAGCATGGCACTGACCGATGAAGGAATTGAATACTATGAAGACATCGTTGAAATGGTGTTTGAATATATTTGTTTAATTAATCAAAACATCGATAAATTACCGCGCTTATATCAAGATAAAAAAAATCTATTACAAATCGCCTTTGATAACCAAGAAAAAGCCCGCTTAATCGATTGGGTCAGTAATTTAAGCATCAACATGCAACACTACGATGAAGCCAATTATGTGCAAGGTGACTATCTCATGGATGGTTTTAATCAAACGGCTCATGAAACTGCAATGCAATGGTTAACGCCGCATAATATGCGCTTGGTGTTGATCCATCCTGATGTTGAACCGGAGCATACCACTCAGTGGTATCACACGCCCTATCGGATCGAAAGTATTTCTAGCTGTTGGCTGGAAGCGCTGTGCGAAATTAATACTCCACTACCAGAAATGCTATTACCTACAGCAAACCCTTATTTAACCAAAGAAGTGTCATTGTATGACGTTGAGCAGCCACAAAATCACCCACAACTATTAGTAAAAGAACCTGGCTTTGATTTTTGGTTTAAACAAGACAACACTTTTCGAGTTGCCAAGGGGCACTTTTATTTGGCGATGGATTCTGACTTTGCTGTTAAAGATATCAAACACATGGCACTTACTCGTCTATTTGCAGACTTATTTATGGATAGTGTTGCAGAACAATTTTACCCGGCAGAGTTAGCTGGTTTAAGTTATCACTTAACCTCACATCAAGGTGGTTTAACCCTGCACACTGCGGGACTCTCATCGAGCCAATTAGAATTAGTTGATGAATTACTCCAAGCGTTATTTAACGTCGATATTTGCGCTAAACGTTTTGCCGAGTATAAAAAACAGTTAGTCCGCCATTGGCGTAACAGCAATCAAAATAAACCCGTTGGTGAATTATTTAGCGTGCTGGGTGCAAAAATAATGCCGTGGAATCCAGAACCAGAGCAGCTTGCTGTGGCACTTAAAGATACCAGCTTTCATCAGTTTAATTGTTTTCGCCGCGAGTTTTTTAATGCCTTGCATGTAGAGTCATTTTTGCACGGTAATTGGCGAGAAAGTGATGCAATTGAGTTTCAAAAAAAGATTGCTCACCACTTAGCTAAATCAGCTACGATTGAAGATCTAACCCGTCCGTTATTTGAAATAGACAAAATAACCCGCTCGCAACTGACCCTAAATTGTAGCGATCATGCGATGGTTATTTATTACCAAGCACAAACCGATGACGTTGTTGAAAAAGTAAAAATGATGGCGCTAAACCATCTTATTAATCAAGATTACTTTAATGAACTTCGTACCAAACAACAGTTAGGCTACCTAGTGGGCGCAGGTTATGCGCCCTTTAATACTCGTGCGGGCATCGCCTTCTACGTGCAGTCACCTAACTACAGTGCAACCGCGATTTTTGAGCGTCATAATGCGTTTCTTGAGCAATTCCTTGCTTCATTAGAGCAATTAAATGAAGAGCAATGGCAGCAACAAAAACATGGCTTAACCACCCACATCGCCGAAAAAGATAAAAACCTCCGGCTGCGTTCACAACGCTTGTGGCTTGCCATTGGTAATCAAGATCATCACTTTCATATGCAACAAAAATTGTTAGAAGCATTGGAAAACCTTAGTCTTGCGCAGATAGTTACTTATATTCGCGAGACATTTGCAGAACATAGACCAAGATATGAGCTACTAAGCGTACCTAAAACAAACAAAACGACAAAAAAGCTGATTTCTTCTCATTCTCTTTGACACAACACCGTGCTTCAATTAGATTATCAAGTGCAAAATACAGAAGTGCCCTATGATAATAATAAAAATAATATTCAACACATTCATATTCGCCTCATTATTACTCTGCTTTAGCCCATTGGGCTATAGCGAGCAATTAGTCGATCAGCAAACTTTAATGCTTTATTTACCGAGTGCATTTGTTACGTTAGTGCTGCCTTACTTATTATTCACAATCTACAAATTACGCCGCTCACGACGCCAATTATGTATTTCTGAACGGCGTTTAAAAAGCACGGTTGAAGGCAGTGGTGACACACTTTGGGATTGGAATATCAAAACTGGTGAAGTACTGCGCATTAACGATAAATACATGATGGATAGAAATACCATCATTGATGTTCCACCTAATAAAGCCCTTATTCACCCTAATGATATAGCGCAAGTTGAATTACTGTTAAAGCAACACTTTGCGGAGCAAACCGCTTTTTTTGAAGCCAGCTATCGCATTAAAGACAGCTTTGATCGCTGGCATTGGGTACTCGACAGAGGCAAGATAATTGAAAAAGATACCAATTTAAACCCGCTAAGAATGACTGGCACGGTACGCGATATCACGCAATTAAAATCAACCGAGGCACGCCTTAACTTATTCGCTAAATGTGTTGAATCACTCACTGATGCATTAGCCATTTACGATAAAAACTTTAACCTGGTTGATCTTAATCCCAGCTTTTTATCGCAGTTTGGTGGGAACCGAGATAACTATTTAAACAAGCCATTTACCTTACCAGGTTACGAGCAAAGTTATATTGATGATATTAAAAATACTGTTCGTCTTACCGACCATTGGCAACAAGAAGTTAAACTGCGCAACAGTGAGCGAAAACTACTACCGATTGAAATCTCAATCGATGAAATTAAGAATGAACATAATCAAATTTGTAACTATGTCATTGTATATTCAGATTTAACCGAGCGTAAAAAAGCCGAATCACAACTACATAACTTATCAAATCGCGATCGTACAACTGGCTTACCTAACCGAAATCTATTTTTTACCGATCTTAAAAAGCTGGCAAAACAAGACAGCCACCATGCATTACTAGTATTTGATTTAGATAACTTTAAAAAAATTAATGACTCATTAGGGCATCAACTAGGCGACAGTTTACTGGCAAAACTAGCGATGCGGTTGAGTAAACTCACCCGTGAAAAAGATGTGTTTTACCGCTTAGGTGGCGATGAATTTGCCTTAGTTATGTCTGGCACTAACGATATTCATACCATTACCAGAATGGCAAAACAGTTTTTAGCCGCCATTGCCACGCCATTTAAAATGGCAGGTCACGAATTAGTGATCACTTCAAGTGTCGGCATTGTGTTATTCCCAGAAGATGGCAATACCCCAGAACTACTGCTTAAAAATGCCGATACTGCGATGTACCATGCGAAAAAGAAAGGTAATAGCTACTTATTCTTTAACGACACCATGAACCGCCAAGCAGTAAAACGCCTGCAAATTGAAAACTTAATGCGATTTGGTTTAAAAGAAGATCATTTTGAAGTTTACTACCAACCAAAAATGAATATCCGCACCGGTAAATTCACTGGAATGGAAGCCTTAGTGCGTTTTATTACTCCGAAAAAAGGCATTATTAGTCCTGGCGTGTTCATTCCCATCGCAGAAGAAACCGGGCAAATCATCGAAATTGGTGAAGTGGTACTTCATAAAGCATGCCGTGATGTTAAAGCCTGGCTGGATGCTGGCTTATTTAATGGCCGAGTTGCGGTAAACTTGTCTGCTAAACAATTTAGCTTACCGGATCTAACTACTCGTATTGATGTGATTTTACAAAATCACGCCTTGCCATCGTACTTTTTAGAACTTGAAATTACGGAAGGTACGGTAATGGACGACCCACAAGATGCTATTTCGATCATGCGCTCTCTCAGTGCCCGTGGTATTCATTTAGCCATGGATGACTTTGGCACTGGCTACTCATCACTTGCATATTTAAAGCAGTTTCCACTTAATACCCTAAAAGTTGATAAAGCGTTTATTGATGATATGCAAACAGAGCGAGGCCGTAATATGGTTGACTCAATAGTTACCATTGCACATAACTTAGACTTACATGTGGTGGCTGAAGGGGTTGAGCAAGCAGAGCAAATTGCAATCTTAAAAGAGCTTAATTGCGAAACGATGCAAGGCTACTATTATTCAAAACCTTTATCGCGAGCTGAATTTACAGAATTTTTGAAGAAACAACAAAACCAAGCGGCACTTAGTTTAGTACAACAGGCATAAATGACAGCCTATGGTCGCCATGTGCACGCTTGTATACCCACACAGCGCACTAGTGCACGACGATAATGTAAGTTAAACAAGCACCATGCAACGGGGCCTAACAACCCTGCTAGCACCAACCAGCGTTTAACTGGCATACCTTTTTTAATTGCCTGTGAATACATAACGACAATAGATACTACGCTGAGCAGAAAATACAAAAGCAGCCTCGTTCTTTCAGTTTAAAAAATGAGCGCGCAGTGTAACCAAAGCATGCACTGATTTAAAGTACTGCGGGCAAATAATGAGCATAAATTATAATGATATAAAAAAACCGACAAAGATGTCGGTTTTTATCAATACAGGCAGCGTACTTATTTTTCAGCACGGCCCATAAATTTATGCTCTGCGGTATTAATACGGATGCGGTCACCTGTAGAAATATGCTCCGGCACTTGAATGATCAAACCAGTTGATAATCGTGCAGGTTTAGAGCGAGCGCTCGCTGAAGCACCTTTAATTGAAGGGTCTGTTTCTTCAACCACAAGTTCAACACTTGATGGTAAATCTAATCCCACTGGTGCGCCATCAATTACAATGACATGCACGCCTTGGGTTTCTTCGTTGACGAATAAAATTTCTTCGCTGATCGCTTCTTTATTAAGATTATATGGCGTGTAATCTTCGTTATCCATAAATACGTATTCTTCGCCATCTAAATACGAGAACATTGCTTCACGACGAGTTAAATCAGCTAGTTTTAACATGTCGCTATCTTTGAATGTTTCATCTACTTTGCTACCAGTTACTACATCGTATAAGCGCATACGGTACAAACTTCCACCAGCACGGCCTTGTGGTACAGAACGAACAATATCTTTAACCACTAAAACGCGGCCATTAAACTCAATCGCAGTACCTTTTTTAACTTCACTTGCCTTTGGCATCAGTGTATTTCCTATAATTTATAAATCCCCAGAAACATACCACGAACTGGATTTTCTTCAATAAGAAAATATCACATACCGCTATTTTTCTCGTAGGGCCTGTATTTACTCATAAATTTTACCTATTAATCGATTTTTCATGACTAAACTACGAAAAAGCTGCTATGGTTAAACTACCAAAAATGACTTCAAGGACTGGATCATGGATCAGCACACTGCACATGAGTATTTAGCAAAAAAACCTCTGGTTATGGTTACCCAACCTTTCGGCCAAGAAGTTGATGTATATAAAGTAAACCATAAAATGTTTGCCACTTTATCGGTTGGCAACGAAGGGGAAACTGACGAAGACGGCAACCCTATTTGGTGGATGAATTTAAAATGCGACCCGGATGAAGCGCAATCACTTCGTGATATTTTTCCTTCAGTGATCCCGGGCTATCATATGAATAAACGGTTATGGAATACTGTTATTTTAGATGGCTCAATCCCGCAAGGTGAAATTGAACGTATGATTGATAATTCATTTAACTTAGTGGTTGCCAATATGCCGGAAAAAGATCGCAAAGCGATTGAAATTCATATGTAAGTCACAATTTTAATGTTGTACTGCGCAAGCTACTTGTTCAGTACAACTTAGCCTTACTCCGTACACGTTAGTAAAAAATGATGATCATCAAATAATACCCCACCAATTTCGTAAGCTGACGGTTCAACGCTAACTAACTTAAAGCCACATTTAGCCAACACTTTTTCTGAGCCTACATTCCCTTTCGTAACCACAGCAGTAAATTGTTGAATGTTAAACGCTGTCGTCGCCCATGTTAAAAATGCTTGTAGTGCTTCAGTTGCATAACCTTGACCATAAAACTCAGGCATTAACAGATAACCAACTTCGGGAGTGTTTGATGATGATGTTGTAAGCCCTGTAACGCCCACTTTTTTGCCTGTTTTTATTTCAATGATCATCAAACACAAAGACTTATTGGCTGTAGGGTGCCACGGCGCCAACCGCTGCATAAACTTACTACGTATTTGCGTATCAGAAGGCCTGTCAAAACATTTTTCAATAACGCATGGCTCATCATGCAAAGCTAAAAAAAACGCCCAATCGTCTTGTTCAAGGAGTCTCAATTGTAATCTTGCAGTGCTGATGTTCATTATTCGTCTTTACGCGGTATCAGTTAGGATGCCCCTGTTATAACAACAAAGCAAAATGATTTCAGCAACTAAATTTTTTTAATTCTAGGCATAAAAAAACGCACTTCAAACTATCCGTGCGTTTTTATAACTAGCAATTAAATACTATTTCACTTTATCATCGCTTGCATCGGCTGGGTGCGTGTCGGTTACCGATTCAGCTTCAGTAGCTGGCGCTGGCGGAACAATAACTTCTTGAGCCTCAACCGCTTCGACAGGTTCTACATCGGTAACGTCTTGCGTAGCCGCCACGGTTTGTTCTACCACAACTGCTTTACTTGGCTGTGCAGGCTCAGGCTGATAAAAGCTTGCACCAGCATCAGCCATCGCAACTAAAGCTGCACACGGCGCAAATACCGGATTAAAATTAGCAAAAGTAGCCATTTCTGAGCTTACTTTGTTTGCGCCAAGTTTATCCATATAGCTGAATGGACCACCTAAAAATGGCGGGAAGCCAATACCAAAGATTGCGCCAATATCACCATCACGAGGACTGGCAATAATGCCTTCGTCTAAACAGCGGGCAGCTTCGTTAAGCATTTGTGCCACACAACGTTTAGCAATTTCGCTTTTATTTAAACGTGGTGATGGGCTCACGCCGAGTAATTCGTAAACTGATTCGTCTACTTTTTTAGCTTTCTTATCGTAAAGATAAAAACCACGGCCAGTCTTCCGGCCTAAGCGTTTGGCATCAATTAAACGTGAAAACGCATCGGGTGCTTTAAAACGATCACCGAGTTCTTTTTCAAGAATTGGCGCAATCTTAGAGCCGATATCAATGCCGACTTCGTCTAATAGTGCTAATGGCCCAACAGGGAAACCAAACTCAACGAGTGCCGCATCAATCTTTTCAATTGGCTCACCTGCCAGTAATAAGTTAGCCGCTTCATTCACATAAGGCGCTAAAATACGGTTAACGTAAAAGCCTGCGCTATCTTTAACAACGATTGGTGTTTTACCTTGCTTACGGGCAAAATTTACAATCCGGGCGATAGTCTCTTCTGAGGTGCCTTCGTGTGGAATGATTTCAACCAATGGCATTTTCTCAACTGGTGAGAAATAATGTAAGCCAATTACATTCTCTGGACGGGCAGCTTCTGCCGCAATTTGTGAGATAGGCAATGATGACGTGTTACTAGCAAAAATTGTGTTTGCTTGGCATTCACGTTCTACATCTGCCACCATACCTTGCTTAAGGCTTAGGTCTTCAAATACCGCTTCAATCACTAAATCAATGTGTTTAAAACCACTGTAGTTAGTTGTACCAGTAATTCGGTTCATAGTTTGTTGCAGTTCAGCCTTAGATAAAATACGGCGCTTTTGCTTTTTATCTAAAATTTTATAGCTGTAATTCATGGCATTACTTATGCCCTGCTCTGCAACATCTTTGATACGAACTGGTACACCGGCTTTTACAGCACTAACATGGGCAATACCTGCGCCCATTAAACCACCGCCTAGTACGGCTGTTTTAGTGATTGCTGGAGCGTCGTCGTTGCGCCACTCTTTTTTCATTTCAGTGGTGGCAAAAAATATCCCACGTAATGACTTTGATTCGCTACTCATTACTAAAGTAGCAAAACCTTCCGCTTCTGTTTTATAAGCTTTTAGTTCATCCAGCTCAACACTTGCGCGTATTGCTTTGATAATAGCCAACGGCGCAGGATAATGACCACCGGTTTTTTTCAGTACATTTTCTTGTGCTTTTTTAAAGATGAAGTTTCGGCCAAACGGATTCGATTCTAATAATTGGCTAATACGATCAAGCTTAGGCTTGGCCGCTTTCGCTTTACCTTTTGAAGCAAATTCTTTTGCTACTTTTAGCAATACGGTCTGTGGTACACAATCATCTACCAAACCCGATTTTTTAGCTTGTTTAGCGCGAATTTGTTTACCTGTTAACGTCCACTCAAGGGCTTTTTGCAAACCAACCAGTTTAGGCAAGCGTTGCGTTCCACCACCACCGGGTAATAAACCAAGTTGTACTTCAGGTAAGCCTAGTTTAGTGATATCACTGTCTGTACATACGCGATAATCGCACGCCAAGGCAAATTCTAAACCACCACCCAATGCCGCACCATGAATGGCACTAACAGTTGGAAATGGCAGTTTTTTCATATCAAAAAATGCACGGTGGCATAATTCGCTGATCGCCAGTGCATCATCACGACTTTGCACGTTATCAAGCATTTTTACATCAGCACCAGCAATAAAGTTATCGCTTTTACCACTAATGAATACCATGCCCTTCACTGACTGCTGTTTTGCGTCATCAAGTAAGGCTGTTAAATCATCTGCAAAAGTGTCGCGCAGGGTATTCATTTTTTCGCCCGGCACATCAATGGTGACAACGGCAATACCGCTATCATCAACGTCTAAATTAAATACTGACTGTGTCATTACGCACTCTCCAATACAAAGGCTGCACCTAAGCCACCTGCGGCACACGCAGTTGTTAGTGCTAAGCCACCGCCACGGCGGTTGAGTTCATGTAAACTTTGGGTGATAAGTCGTGCGCCGGTGGCTGCAAATGGATGACCATATGCAAGCGAACCGCCTAAAACGTTAAACTTATCCATGTTAATTTCACCAATCGCTTTGCTGCGACCGAGTTTTTCTTGCGCAAACTTATCTGAGGCAAACATTTTCATGTTCGCTAACGTTTGTGCTGCAAAGGCTTCGTGCATTTCAATTAAATCAAGATCGGCAAGCGTTATGCCAGCTCTCGCTAAGGCAACAGGCGTTGAATGAGCCGGCCCCATTAGCATGTCTTCATTCACACCAATGGCAGAGAATGCAAAGCTACGTACATAACCTAAAATGTTATAGCCTAATGCTTTGGCTTTACTTTCGCTCATCATTAATACCGCTGCTGCACCATCAGTTAGCGGTGTTGAGTTTGCAGCAGTGACTGAGCCATGCTGACGGTCAAACGCTGGTTTTAATTTAGCGTACCCTTCAACCGTTGAATTATGGCGAATATTATTATCTTGTTCGATAAAACTTTTATACGGCGGTAAATGTGCAGTCATCACTTCATCAGCAAGTTTACCATCTGCCCATGCTTGGCTAGCAAGAGTATGTGAACGATGTGCTAAGGCATCTTGATCTTCACGGCTAATACTGTGAGTTTTTGCCATCTGCTCGGCAGTTTGACCCATAGATAAACCAGTTGAATATTCTGCAACCGCAGGCGGTACTGGTAATAAATCTTTTAAACGCAGCTTAGAGAATATTTTTAAGCGCTGACCTAAGGTACGTGCTTTATTGAGATCAACAAGGCTACCTGCTAATTTTTTACTTACGCCGATTGGCAATACCGATGACGAGTCTGCACCACCAGCAATACCCACTTGCACCGAACCTGCCATGATTGATTCAGCCACATTAGCAATCGCCTGAAAACTAGTAGCACAAGCACGTGATACGGAGTACGCATCAACAGATACTGGCATACCAGTACCCAATACGATTTCGCGGGCAATGTTTGGCGCTTCTGGCATTTGTACTACTTGACCAAACACTAATTGATCAATTTCAGATTTATCAAAGTTAAGGCGTTCAAGCATTTCGTTAACGACTAACTTCCCCATATCAAGGGCTGGTACATGATGAAATGCAGTTGCTTGTTTAGCAAATGGCGTACGTAAACCACTGACGATGGCAATACGATCGCCCTTTGCTGTTTTTAGTATATTTTGCTCAGACATTAATGCTCTCCCGCTGACAGGTCTGACCTGTTTGTTTTCCTCGATTCTAAACAACCCGTGTGCTAAAGCCAATAGCGAAATTGAAAATAGTATAATTAGTTACCAACCATAGGCTTTTTTTAGCATATTTACAAAAAATACTGCGCTTTCTATGCTAGGGTAAAAATCGTTAAAAAATAACGAACTATTTTGAAAACTTGAGTCTAACACTTGTGTTATAAACTATTTACCCATATTACTAGTTAAGCTTTTATAAACCTTGCAAATCAGGACAGTTTTTTTACTATGGCCACTAACGTATTTTCACAATTAAAAACTTATTTAGATAGCCAAATTATTGGCCAGCCAGAATTAACGCAAGCACTACTTATTGCTATTTTAGCCGATGGTCACTTATTAGTAGAAGGCCCTCCAGGGCTTGCTAAAACTCGCGCAGTAAATGCATTAGCCAAAGGCGTTGAAGGCTCATTCCAACGCGTACAGTTTACCCCAGATCTATTACCTGCTGACGTAACCGGTACTGATATTTACCGCCAACAGACCAGCGAGTTCGTTTTTGAAAAAGGCCCACTATTTCATAACCTAATTTTAGCCGACGAAATTAACCGTGCCCCAGCTAAAGTGCAATCAGCCTTATTAGAAGCCATGGCTGAGCGCCAAGTCACGGTTGGTAAAAACACTTATCCGCTGTCGGATTTATTTATGGTGATGGCAACCCAAAATCCACTGGAGCAAGAAGGCACTTACCCGCTACCAGAGGCGCAATTAGACCGTTTCTTACTCCACCTAAGTATTGATTATCCAGGCGCCGAGCATGAGCTTGATATTTTACGCCTTACCCGTGGCGAAGCGTTGAGCGAGCATCAAGCACCAGCACAACAAATTAGTCAAAGCGATTTATTTGCCTCTCGCAAAGCAATTTTAGGGCTGTATTTAGCTGAGCCACTTGAGCAATATTTAGTGCAACTTATTATTGCAACGCGTGAAGGCGCAAAACTTGACGCCCAATTAGGTAGCTGGATTGAATATGGCGGAAGTCCGCGTGCCACCATCGCCTTAGATAAATGTGCCCGTGCTCATGCATGGTTACAAGGTCGTGACTTTGTTGCTCCAGATGATATTCAAGCTGTGTTACATAATGTTCTGCGCCATCGCATTATTTTAAGTTATGAAGCACAAGCCGATGGCGTTACTAAAGATCAAGTCATTAGCCGTATTTTAGAACTTGTTGCCGTGCCATAAATCATGCAAAGCCAATTAGATAACCAACAGTGGCTCAGCCTAAGTCATAGCCATGGGGTCGACTTAGGCTTGAAAGAGCTGATGTATTATAAAGCGAAAGCTCGCTTATTAGAGCTTGCGCCAAAAGTTAAAATTAGAAATAGCCTGACCGGCCAATATCTCGCGCCTCATAAAGGCCGTGGTATGGAGTTTGCTGAAGTACGTCATTATCAACAAGGCGATGATATTCGCTCAATTGATTGGCGCGTTACAGCACGTACTGGCGAAACACACACTAAGTTGTTTCAAGAGGAAAAAGAACGGCCAGTGTTTGTGTTTACAGACTTTTCTAATTCAATGCT
Source organism: Pseudoalteromonas sp. SR41-8 (assembly GCF_014163915.1). Taxonomy (NCBI): domain Bacteria; kingdom Pseudomonadati; phylum Pseudomonadota; class Gammaproteobacteria; order Alteromonadales; family Pseudoalteromonadaceae; genus Pseudoalteromonas; species Pseudoalteromonas sp. SR41-8. The sequence goes on along the minus strand of NZ_JACJEE010000027.1, from coordinate 13,843 downwards.
GTTTGGCTCAAAGCTATTACTTAAATCTGTGCAAGCGGCGCATATCAGTGCCTTGGTTGCGTGGTCAGCGTGCCAACGCGGCGATCGCATCGGTGGCATCGTGTTTAATCAACACGGTCATTTAGAGCTCAAGCCCAGCGCCCGCGAAAAAGCCGTGTTAAAACTATGCCACAATTTGTGTAATAACCACCAGCAAGCACTCGCGCAGATTGATGAGCCCGCAAACAATAAACTCAGTGATAATCTAAAACGTTTGAATCATTTAGCCAAGCCGGGCAGCTTAGTCTATTTGGTGTCAGATTTTAGCGCCCTTGATGATGCCAGTTTTAAACAACTAGAAATACTGAGTCGACATTGTGAACTGATCGGCTGCCATATTAGCGACCCATTTGAGCATCAGCTACCGGCGTTTAAACAAACAGTCACGGTGAGCGCCAACGGCAGTGACTTTGCGTTACCGCTGATGGATAAAAGTTTTCGTGATAAATTTGCTAAAACTGCTGAGCAAGCATTTACCACACGAATGCAACGCTTAACTAAATCGGGTCTAAATTTAATATCATTCAATGCAGCCACACCTCTTGAGCTGCAATTAGTGAGAAAGTAATATGCAAACCTCTCCATTAGCTGGCCTCCATGATGTGATTGTGCCAAGCCATGTTTCTTGGTGGCCTTTAGCACCTATTTGGTGGCTCATCATTGTCGTGTTACTCGTAACTGTAAGCTTTATAAGTTACCAGTTGTACCGGGCACGGCAGTTTAAAAAAGCCAAACGCCAAGCTATTTCCCTCAGTGAACAACACGCAGAAGATGCCCAGCAACTACATATTTTAATTAAACGCCTGGTTTTACACTATTATCAGCAAAGTGCTGCATCACAAGGCACGAAACAATGGTGTATTACTCTAAATAAGCTGACCGGACAACAATTTACTGAACACGAACTGATGAGCCTTTATCAATCACAAAGCAATCAAACTGCGCTGGCACAGAAATTAAAACTCGCCATTGTGCAATTTAAATTAAAGGAGCCGCTGAATGTTTGAATTTAGCTGGCCTTGGTTATTTGTATTATTACCGCTGCCTTGGTTGTTGCGCTTATTTAAGCCAGTGCACAGTGAAGGCAATACCCGCTTACGTATTCCAAGCTTCGCCAAACACAATTTAGGCGCGCAAGTTGTCCAGCAACAGGCGCGTGGTATTAGTATATTTGAATGGTTGGTTTGGTTGCTTTTAGTCACCGCTTTAGCTAACCCAACCTGGCTTGATGAGCCAATTACCTTACCTAACGAAGGCCGCGATATCATGCTAGCTGTGGATTTGTCAGGATCAATGACCGAGCAAGATATGGCTTATCAGGGCCAATATGTTGACCGTTTAACTATGGTAAAAGCGGTATTAAGTGACTTTATTGAGCAACGTCAAGGCGATCGTTTAGGGCTGATTTTATTTGGTGATACGGCATTTTTACAAACACCACTAACGCGAGACGTTAAAACCGTAAGCCAAATGCTATCAGAAGCGCAAATAGGCTTGGTTGGCCGTGCCACCGCCATTGGCGATGCACTGGGCTTATCAGTAAAACGTTTTGCCAGTAAAGATGAAAGCAATCGCATTGTGGTGTTATTAACAGATGGTCAAAACACCGCCGGTAACTTAGATCCAGAAGAAGCCTTACTGCTTGCCCGCGAAGAAGGCATTAAAGTGTATACCATCGGCGTAGGCTCTGATAATCCGCGTGGCTTTAGCTTATTTAATATGGGAGGCATGAGCGGAGGTAGTTTAGATGAAACCCTGCTAAAACGTATTGCCGAACAAACTGGCGGCCTTTATTTTCGCGCAAAAGACGTTGCCGGCTTACAACAAATTTATCAAGAACTTGATAAACTTGAGCCGATCAGCGCTGATGAGCAAACCTTTCGCCCACAAAGTGCGTTATTTTACTTCCCTTTATTAATTGCACTGACCTTGATTGGTCTGCGCGTTATGTTTATCAGTGCAAAAGCATTAAGACAGGAGGCCTAATGGACTTTGAATTTATCCGCCCGACCGTATTGTGGTTATTAGTTCCTGTGTGTTTAGTGTTTACTATTGCAATAATAAAGCACAAGAAAACCAGCCAAGGTGAATTAATAGCAGCTCACTTAGCAAAATTTGTGATCAACACCAACAACCAAAAAAACACGCAACCCATGTGGCTAATTGCCCTCTTTGCAGTGTTAGCCGTCATTTTTAGCGCAGGGCCCAGTTTTGAAGAAAAACAAGTGCCGGTATTTCAAAGCAAAAATGCCCGTGTAATTGTGATGGATATGTCGCTATCGATGTACAGCACGGATATTGCGCCCAGTCGTTTAGTGCAAGCGCGCTTCAAAGCGCTGGATATGATCAAACTATTTAAAGAAGGTGACACTGCGTTAGTGGCCTATGCAGGCACTGCTTATACCATTTCGCCGCTAACCAATGATGCCGCGACGCTTGAAAACCTGATCCCAAGTTTAAGCCCAGATATCATGCCTGATAAAGGCTCCAACGTACTTGCTGGGCTTGATGCTGCAAAAGAGTTATTAACACAAGCCGGATACCTTGAAGGCGATATTATCTTAGTAACAGATGGTATTGAACAAAGTGAGCAACAAGATATAAGCCAATTTACAGACGTTAACCCTTATCGATTAAACATTTATGGTATCGGAACAGAGCAAGGCGCGCCAATTAAACTTCCTGAAGGTGGGTTTTTAAAAGATAGTTACGGGCAAATTGTGGTGCCCACCATCAACATCAGTATGCTTAATGGTCTAGCAAGAAACAGTGGCGGTAAATTTGCGACTTATCAACCGAGTGCCCGCGATATTCAAATTTTTGCTCCCAGTGCAAATAGTGAAATACTGAAAAATGAAAAACAAAGTCAAGCGCTCTGGCGTATTGATGCGGGGATTTATGGCTTGTTTATTTTACTGCCAATGATGCTGTGGATTTTTCGCCGAGGAGCTTTTGCAGCTGCATTTTTAGTGGTGAGTTTTTTACCGCAACACAATGCTTATGCAGTAGAGCTGCCTTCGGTCTTTAAAAATCAAGATCAACGTGCGCTGGACGCCTATCAACAAGGTGAATATGAGCAAGCTGCCACAGCAGATTCTAGTCAACTAAAAGGCGCGGCGCTTTACCAGCAAGGTAATTTTGATGCTGCATTGGCACAATTTAGCCAAGATAAAAGCGCCACTGGTTTATATAATTACGGTAATGCTCTAGCAAAGGCAGGCAAGCTCGACGAAGCAATTGCCGCCTATCAGCAAGCACAAACTTTGCAAGACGACTTTACCCAAGCAAAAGAAAATCAGGCACTCGTTGAGCAATTGAAAAATCAACAGCAACAGCAGCAAAATCAACAAGGCCAAGACGGCGAACAAAACCAAGATCAAAAAAGCCAAGATGGTGAACAAGGTCAAGATCAGCAAAATAAAGATAAGTCACAGCAAGGTGAACAGCCAAATCAGGACCAGCAATCTCAACAAGGCGATCAATCTAAGCAAAGTGATGATCAGCAAGATGGCAAACCATCTGATCAACAAACTGACAAGCAAAACGAGCCACAAATGGAGGCGGAACCTGAGCAAGGTGATAAAACTGATGGGCAACAGCAACAAGATGCGCAAACCGAGCCCCAAGATGACTCTGCAAACGATGATAAGCAGGCGCAGCCACAAATGACTCCTGAACAACAGCAACAAGCTGAAGAAGCGGCAAAGCAACAAGCTATGCAAGCACAAACCGCAGAGCTTACCAACGAAGAGAAAGAGAAAGCGCAGCAGCTTAGTCAGTTATTGCGAAAAGTACCCGATGATCCCGCAATCCTGTTACGTAACAAAATGCAATTAGAAGCCCAAAAACGAAACAATCAACGCCGTCCACAAGGAGTCGAAAAATCATGGTAATGCGATTAATCTGTTGTTTATTGCTTATCAGCGCTATGCCCTCGTGGGCCGTTACGCAATTACAAGCCAGTGTTGATAAAAACCCGGTACTAGCGGGTGAATTTTTTATGCTCAATATCAGTGCAGATGACACCATAAAAAATGATCAACCTGATACCTCAGTCCTGTTAAAAGACTTCGTGGTTGGCCGCACCAGTGTCAGCACCCGCACAAACATCATTAATGGTAGTATTTCAAAAGAAACCACTTGGTCTATTAAACTTATGACCCGCACTGCCGGTGATTATACAATCCCAGCATTTAGTGTAGCTGGTGTCAGCTCTGCGCCCATTGCATTAAAAGTGGCTGAACGCAGTAAAGATGCGCAGCAAAACAACGATATTTTTATTAAAGCATCGCTTTCAAGTGACAGCCTATTTGTTCAAGAGGCAGGGCTTTACACGGTTAAGCTATATCTTGCCAAAGAGTTACTTGATGGTAATTTAAGTGCCCCCGCGATGCCCGATGCGCAGCTAAGTCAAATCGGCAAGCAGACTGAAAACTATGAACTTGTTGATGGTAAGCGTTACTTAGTGATCACTCGCGAGTATTTAGTACAGCCCCAAAAAAGTGGTAGTTACACGATTCAAGCACCAACTTTTCAAGGTCGAATTCGCCAAGACTATCGCCAATTAGATGTATCTGCACTGGGTGATAATGTCGATATTGAAATTAAACCGATACCAAGTGACTACCAAGGTGCATGGCTGCCTAGTGAATTAGTTAATTTAGATGAGCAATGGCAACCCGCTGACGACACAGTAGAAGTGGGTACACCTATTACGCGAACGCTGACCTTAACTGCACTTGGTATCACCAAAGAGCAACTACCTGATATTGAACTGCCTGAAATCAAAGGTATTCGCAGTTACCCAGATGAAAAAGAAAATAATCACTTGGTTCGCGATGGTCGGGTGATATCACAACAAACAGCCTCGTACGCTTTGTTACCACAGATGCCAGGCACTTATACACTGCCAGAGGTAAGCGTGCCTTGGTATAACACCAAGATTAACCGGATCAGTTATGCAACACTACCAGCTCGTACTATTACAGTAACACCTAGTAGCACAAGCACTCCAGCAGCCGTTGCTGCGCAGCCACTTACGCCATCACAAAGCGCAACAACAGATGCTGCAGCAATAAGTTATCAAGCAACGCCGATAAATCAGTATCCGCTATGGTTAATTATTATCAGTGTGATTGGTTATTTATTATGGTTTATTACCTTGATTTTATGGTGGCGCAGTCAATCTCAGCGCAGCTTGATGCAAGCAAAGCCGACAGTAACCCATAGTGATTCATCAATTTCATTAGATGAATTAAAGAAACACGCTAAAAGCAATGATGTAAGTGCCTTTTATCAGGCGCTAAATCGTTACGCAATGCACTTAACAAAACAATCGAGCGGTGCAATAGACAAGCTCGAACAACTAGCTGATAATGCACAGCTTAGTCAACATATTGCTAAACTAAGGGCTGCACTCTATAGTCCTAATGATACAGATGTTGATTTAATTGCGATTGTCGGCATGTTAGAAGAGCAACGTAAAGTACAAAAAAAATCACAACAAGCTGTATTAAAAGGACTTTATAAATAGAGTTTAAGTGACGGGGAGCAATCCCCGCGCTCAAATAGTAAATAACTTAAAATAAATAAAAAAAGTGCTTATGCTTGGAAATGAAAACTCTAAAAGTCAGGTCTTAGTTGATATGGCAGAGAAAAAAACACGCTATGAAAAACTTGTTCATGTTTATCATAGCGAATTATATCGCTTTGCTTATTGGCTCTGCCGCGACCCTAATATTGCCGAAGATCTTGTCCAAGAAACATTTTTACGTGCTTGGCGATCTCTGGATTCATTATTAGATCAAAAAGCAGCTAAGCCATGGCTATTGACGATTTTACGCCGGGAAAATGCCCGTCGTTTTGAACGCAAACAATTTGATTATAGCGATGTTGAAAACGACACCTTAGTTGACGAAAAAAGCGTCACCTTGGATGACGAAATGGAACAAACAGTGATCCAACGTCAAATCGCTAAGTTACCTGATGAATACCGCGAGCCATTATTATTACAAGTCGTTATGGGCTGCTCCGGTGAAGAGATAGCAGAAATATTAGATTTAAATAAAAACACGGTTATGACGCGTTTATACCGCGCCAGAAACCAGTTAAAAGAGGCATTGAGCCGTGATGATGAACAACTTAAAGGGGCATCAAATTAATGGATGATCTCGAGTTTCGTCGCCGAATTAGCGCACAGCCAAACAGCACAGATAAGGAGCTTGTGGAGTTTGCAGAGCAACACTCTGAGCGACAAGAATTTATTAATGATATGCAGGCCTTTGATTTAGAGCTTGCCAATGCACTTGACGTACCGGTGCCAGCAGGTCTTGCCGAGCGTATTTTAGCAAACACCGCAGCGCATGCACAAAACGAGTCGGTCACAACTGAGCAACTCAACCAAGCACCAGCTGATACCAGCGCGCAAACACCGCCGCAACGAACAGATAATGTAGTTGAGGCAAGTACACGTTTTAAACGTGCTCGTTTACCACTTGCCATGGCAGCCTCAGTATTAGTGGCTGTGGGAGCATTTTTATTTAGCAGCGAACAAAATGTTGCGTACGCAGCTGGCGAACATGCGCTTGCTCATGTTTACTATGAAATTAATTCGCTGCAAAAGACCGAAGCAATCAGCTTAGCAACGGTAAATGAAAAATTTGCTGTGTTAGGCGGCCATTTAGATGAATTGCCAGGTAAAGTGACTTACCTAATGTTTTGTGACTTTAAAGGCCAAAAGGGATTACACCTGGTTTTTGAATCAGACTATGGCCCGATGACGGTATTTATAGTGCCATCAAAACAGCAATCGTTTGGCATCGGCGACGATGATTTTCAAGACGATCGTTTTGAAGGCCATATTAACCGTGGTGCTGACGCAGATACTATTTTAGTAGCAAGTCTTGGTGCGCCATTAGAAAATTACAATGATCGTATTAATGGTGCGATCCGCTGGTTAAATTAACCTTCCTTTTGCATTGCCGTTATTATAACGGCAATGCAATTTATACCTTCGCGAAACAATCGTTATATTCTTCCTGCTTGAACCAATAATTGCTTTTAAATTAGTCTATTGACCAAGCTACTGAGCATTTTAGAACTAATTCAGTTTGTCGCTATTTATCTAATTCCTGAACTACTTTAGAATCGCCGTTCTAATTTGTTTTAAGGAACTTCATGAAAAACCTGATTGTTATATTTTCATTGCTTGCTCTACTATGTACTGCAAGTTTTGATGCACAAGCACGTAAAAAGTTTGGTAGTAAAAAACGTGGCCAAACACCAGAAACACAACAAACCGCACAAAAACAACAAACAGATACCAATACCCTCGCCCCTGCTGCAAAACCAAAATCAAGCAAAAAAGGCATGATGGCAGGTATTTTTGGCGGCTTATTAGCCGGTGGATTAATCGCCGCAATGATGGGCGATGACTTTGAAGGGATGCAACTACTTGAGATAATTTTAATGGCAGGTATTGCCTTTATTATCTTTAAACTTATCATCGGTATAATACGTCGTAAAAACGCCCCTGTAATGGCGCACGGCCAAGGAGCATTTACTGCACCGAAAATGAGACAAACTGCGCCTGAGCACACCACTACAAGTGGATTTAGTCAAACCAATGACGTACCGTTTAATTTACCCGCTAACTTTGATACTAACGGCTTTTTACAAGGTGCGCGTAGCCATTATCATACATTGCAAACAGCATGGAATAATGCTGACTATGCAACGATGGCTGAATACTTAAGCCCTGAACTAGTCGCTGAATTTAAAGCGGAACGTGAAGCGATTGACAGCGTTGCAACTGACGTGATGTTTATTGATGCAGAACTTGTACGTGCCGATACCGACACACAAAAATGGCAAGTAAGTGTACGCTTTAAAGGGAAGTACCGTGACTTAGGCGATAATAAAGAACAGCCTATTTTAGAAATTTGGCACTTAGAGCGTGCCACCAGCGATGATGCGCCTTGGCTGATTGTTGGTGTTGAAGATTTAATTGACGCGTAGTTCTAGGTTCTAGGTTCTAGGTTCTAGGTTAAAAAATAAAACCGCACAACAATAAGTTAGTGCGGTTTTTTATTTCAATAAACGCTATTTAAATAAGATTATTTACAAACATCTGCAACAGCATTTGCAAAGTAATCGATATTAGCTTGACTGATACCCGCTACGTTAACGCGGCTTGAACCAACAATGTAGATACCGTATTCTTTTTGCAGGCGCTCAATTTGTTCTTTATTAATACCTAAGAAAGAAAACATACCGTGTTGACGGTCAATAAATGAGAAGTCTTGAGCAATCTCTTTTGCCGCTAGACTGTCTTTGATCAAAGTACGTAGGCCATTGATACGGTTACGCATTTCATCAAGTTCACTGTGCCATTGTTGTGTCAGTTCTGTACTGCTTAAAATGGTATTTACAATGTCAGCACCGTGCGCAGGTGGCATTGAATAAATGCTACGTACCACACTTAACATAACAGAGTTTGAAATGTCTGCTGTTGCACTGTCTTTAGCAATAATTGAACATGCACCAATACGCTCGCGGTATAAACCAAAGTTTTTCGAACATGAAGAACAAATGATTAACTCATCAACTGCATTGGCTAAAATACGTAAACCATTTGCATCTTCTTCAAGGCTTGAACCAAAACCTTGGTATGCAATATCAACCAGCGGTGTAAAGCCAACATCTTTTGCCAGTTCAGCAACCGTGTTCCACTGTGCTTCGTTTAAGTCCATACCACTTGGGTTATGACAACATGCGTGCAGTAATACCACATCACCTTTTGGCACTTGGGTAAGGGTTTCGATCATTTCATCAAATAATAAGTCTTTGTTTTCATAATCGTAGTACGGGTATTCTTTAACTGTTAGGCCAGCGGCTTCAAACAAGCTAATGTGGTTTGCCCAAGTAGGATTAGTAACCCATACTGTCGCACCTGGATTACAGCGAACTATAAATTCAGCTGCAACTCGCAGTGCACCTGTACCGCCAGGAGCTTGTGCTGTACGAACACGATTAGCTAATAACGCTTGGTGCTCACCTAATAATAGGTTTTCCATTTTTTGGCAGTAATCTAAGTTACCCGCCAAACCAATGTATGATTTGCTAGTTTCGTTTTCAAGACGAAACGCTTCAGCTTTTTTAACTGCTTTTAATACCGGCGTATTACCGAATTCGTCTTTATAAACACCAACCCCTAAGTCAATCTTATTTGGGTTAGTATCTTGCTTATAGGCCGCCATAAGGCCAAGAATAGGATCAGTGGGTAATGGTTTTAATACTGAGAACATTGACTATCTCTTTCATTATTTAGGGGTTAGCTGTTGCACTTAGCTTAACATAAAAGCTCACTAGATTGACTAGTGTTATTTACACTAAAAAGTGAGGAATTTTAATACAGCACGCAATTAATAGCGCTAATGTTTGCTGGTTGAAAAAATCGTTATTAAAGGCTTCGCCATCAACAATACCAACGCAGCGATTTGCACTGTCAAAAAGCGGTAAACAGGCTTCTGATTTTACTTTAGGGTCACAGGTATAATATTCACCACCCGCAGCCAAATACTGCTCAACGTTGTTGATCACTCGCCCTTTACTACTCAGTGCCACCTGCACATTATTACTACCAGCAGCAAATGCTTCAGTAAGCGGAAAAAGCGGTCGGCTTGGCGCGCCAAAGTAAGTCAGTTTAAGTAATTGCTGACCCTCAGGTGTTGCTGTACTTTGGTAAATGCCGTACCAATCAACCTTAGTTTGCGCTACAACGTAATCAACAATTAGTTGTAATTGAGCAAGCTTTTGCGTGGTGTGCTGATCTTGCGGTAAAAAATCAGTGAGTTTAAACGGCTCATCTTGTAAATAGCCAAATAAACTGCACGCCCCGCCTTCACCCAGTTCTGGTATTTGATATTGCCAGCGTACCTCAGGATGCGACTGATTTGATAAATAGCTTTCGAGCTTAGTAAGCTCAGTAGAGACTAACTGAGCAGGCACATCTAACTGCGCAAGAGATAAATAAGAAGAAACCATTTAGCCATCCAAACATCTAAAAAACGAATCATAGCATGGCTAATCAACCACGACTAGCTTTGTTGCTGCGCTAATCGATAACACATTTCAATTTGATTACCCGATGAGTTATAAGTCACCTGCTCTGCTATTTCTTCTAATATAGATAGCCCACGACCGTGCTCGCGATTATTACTGTTAGCATTACTGTCGGTGTTTGCAAAACCATTGCCTGAATCGCAAATTGTAAAATAAAGGCTCAATGTATCAGGACAATAACGTATATCTACAATGATCAATGCATCAACGAGTTTGGCTAATGTTGCCTCTCGAAGTTGATAATACTCAATAAAACCATCCTCTTTATTTTTAATCGCTGAATCGAGCCCTAATACACCGTGATCAAGTGCATTATTATATGCCTCAGAGAGCAGTAAAAAAATATCAGAGCGGTGCTCTTTTAGCCCGCCAACTTGGGTGATCACTTCGACGATTTCAAGCACTGGATCGGTTTGTTTTATTTGCTGTGAATTAAGCGTTAAAGAAAAATTGAACGGTAATCGAGAGTAAGCGGCTTGCTCTTCAGCCGCAGCAGGAACCGCCATACAGTTAAAAAGCACTAAACTAAGGTCGTCCTGTTGTTTACTGCCATGAGCAAACTTGGTAACTTGATTGATCACATCTTTACAGCTGACTTGGGGCTTGCTTGCAAGCGCCTTTATAAAGCGTTGCTCTGAAAAAAATTCATCGTCTGCATTGGTAGTTTCTATAATACCGTCGGTGGACAGTGCCAAACGCATACTGCTATCGACTTCAAAATGAATTAATTCACGCTCAAATTCATCGCCTTCTAAAATCCCTAAAGCCATGTGCTGTGACTCTAAGGTTTTTAATACGCTTCCTTGTTGATCAATTAAATAAGCGTCAGGCAAGCCACCAAGCCAAGCAGAAACACTTTTCCCGGAGCTACTTAACTCAATAATTGTCGCGGCACAAAACATATGCCCGGGCAATAATTGTACTAATACGGCATTAACTTCTGCGGCAATATCACTGACCGCCATGCCTTTATTAACCATAGTGTAAAACACTTTCGACGCCGGCAATGCCCCTACCGCTGCCGCTAAGCCATGGCCGGTAAAATCCCCCAGCATACAATACAAACTACCAATTGGACTTTGCCCAACCAAACACATATCACCATTAAACATAGAAGCCGGTGAAAGATGAAAATCAATGTTGTTGGTAAACTTATGTTGGTTTTCTAAGGCATTATTAAAAATATGCTCAACGATTTCGTGCTCGCGCTCGGTTTGATTGTAATGATATTCTAATAATTTATTTTGTTCGTGGGTTTTTAAACTCAGCTTGCGGGTGCGGCTATGAGCTTTTATTTTCGCGGTTAAAATTACTTTATCAAACGGTTTATGAATAAAGTCATCACCACCGACCTCTAAACAACGTTCAAAACTGTTTTGATCTTCCAAAGAGGTTATAAAAATAATTGGTAGGTGAACATCGTTGTATAACAGCTTAATTTTTGTCGCTGTTTCATAGCCATCCATTACTGGCATTATTACATCGAGTAGCACAATATCAATGCTTTGCTGTGCTAATATTGCTAATGCTTCAACACCGTTAGCGGCAGTTGATACCTCGTAATTTTGTTGCACCAGCATTACTTTCAAAAGCGTACAATTAAGTGGCTGATCATCAACAACGAGAATATGCATTAATCAATATCAAACTTTTTATCAAAACGTGATATTTGCAGGATTTTTTTCAGTTGCGGCTGACAATTACTGATTTGAATTGCATCAACTGAGGTACCCAAGGTCTTTTTCATATTCAGTAACATACCAAGGGCGGAGCTATCCATGTAATCTGTTTCTCGCAAGTCAATTACGACCTTAGCGGTTTTTTCATTGATATCGGAATACGACTGTCGAAATGACTGCACTAAATTAAAGTCGAACTTCCCTTTAATTTGAATAGTCAGTGTAGCACCATCTGCTGATGCACTCTTACTTAGACCCATTAGTTAACTCCTGCTCAGATTATCCATTCTTAATTAGTATTAAATATAACTTGTTAATGATAAATCACCAAAAATAAAACACCCTATGCACAAATTTGTTTTAGATTTGATATTATCTAGGCCATTGTTTATTTAACTTTTTAAATGCAGGTTAAGCATGAGTGATAGTAATCTCGTTTATTCAACCGAAACAGGCCGTATCAGCCAACCAAAACCAAGCACAGAAGTGGCTAGTAAAGTATTTAAAGACGGCGCCCTGCGCATCGAACGCCAAACCAAAGGCCGTAAAGGTAAAGGTGTTATGTTGGTAACTGGTATTGACAGCGAGCAACACGATTTAAAAAAACTCGCCAAAACCATTAAAAGTAAAATGGGCCAAGGCGGCGCGGTAAAAGACGGCATCATTGAAGTACAAGGCGACGACCGCGAAAAACTCAAAGCCATCCTCGAAGCACTCAAATTCAAAGTGAAAATTGCCGGAGGGTGAGCCGCCGGTTTATAGTATTAAATAATTTACGCTGTTCTAAAAGCGACCTTAGACAGATTGTAAACTCACTTCTGTTCTTCGATACTTTTTAACTATTCTACTTTTTGGAGCCGTAATGGAAAATTTTACTGAAAGATTCAACATTTTTTGTAAAGAAGTATGTGAGGAAAATAGGTTTTTTTATTCGCAAGAAAGCAATTGCTTCTTAAATGATTTTTATGAAGCTCTAACCGCAGATTCGAAGAAATTTGTCCAGAATATTCCAAGTGGTTCTACCTTCTATCGTGCACGCTCGCATGTTTATTCAAGTATTGATAATGCCTATAAAAAAGAACCTTTTAACTGTGATGAAATGAAACCCGTACCTAATATAAGATCTTCTGGAAGGCTAAATGCATACAACGTAAATGCTCTTTATTTAGCTTCCGACAAAGGTACTGCGATTTCTGAAGTCAGAGCGAATGCAGAAGCGCCCATTAGCGTTGCTCAGTTCAAAACTAATAAAGAACTAAAAATAGCTAGATTTGACTATATTTCTGACGTTGATGATTGGTACAGCTTATACTTCCCTAAGTTTACTTACTTCTTAGCCCATCGATTTTCACTGCCCCTTGATGCACCTGAGCATCAAGCAAGAGAGTATATTCCGACTCAAATTATTTCTGAGTTTCTAAAAAGCAAAGGTATCGATGGGATAGAGTACCCTTCTCAATTCATTTCATCTGATAAAGAGCATATTGAAGGTAAATCCGCTGATGAACTATTGAAAACGGAACAGCAATTTAATCTCTGCCTTTTTGATATTACAACTGCAGATTGTATTCCTGAAAGTATAGAAGTACAGCAACTTAGTAAACGTATTAATATTATCTCTAAATTTAAGGGCTCTAATTAAATTAATTGATTGCATTTGGTTAGCACTATCGCTCCAGTGCTTTATTTACAGACGAGATATTATGATGAAAAACAAAATTGAGAAAAACAAAATTGAAAACAAAATTGACACCCATTATAAATAAATGCTGAAGTCATCAAACTTAACCGTGCAAAAAATTGCCTGCCCGCAATTACTCTTCGAGGAAATGTTGTTTGTAATAAATAACGTGACTAATGTCCGCTGAATACTGAATGTTAGACATAGAAAGGCTGCAAATTCGCAGTTTTTGAATTGCTTTAGATGGTTTACTATATCGCTCTATTTTATGCTAATAGCTTTTCACAATTTCTCACATTTGCTCGCCGCTTTCTATTTAAAT